>JAFOKI010000275.1 GCA_017419895.1 Eubacterium sp.
TCATTTGACGGGCAAAGCCCTCTGTTCCTCGCCGACACGTCAAACGTGTAAGCGGTCTGCCACTTGCGTTGTGACTTCTCTTTACTTTTTCTTTTTCTTGAACGGCCCCACCTCAGCTATGGTTAACTGTTCTCCCAATTGATCCTCCTCCAACTGTGCCCTGATGTACTCCGCAATTCGGCTTTCGTTTTTCCCAACCGTATCAACATAGTACCCTTTGCACCAGAATTCTCTGTTTCGATACTTATACTTGAGTTCGCCGAATTGCTCGTACAGCATCGTGCTGCTTTTGCCTTTGAGATATCCCATGAATTTTGATACAGCATACTTTGGCGGGATCTCTAACAGCATATGTATATGATCTGGGCATGCTTCTGCTTCGATTATGTTTACACCCTTCCATTCACATAACTGCCTCAGTATCTTTCCGATCTCAATCTTCTTTTCATGGTAGAAAACCTTCCGCCGATACTTTGGCGCAAATACAATATGATATTTGCAGTTCCACTTTGAATGCGATAAACTATGTATATCATTCATGCTCATTTGGATAAACCTCCTTCTGTTACCTTTGCTTGCAGTTGGCAGACCGCATTCAAAGTGTAACAGAAGGGTTTTTTCTGTTCAAATGCATAGCATCTTTGGAACCACGCGTCTAACGCGTGGTTTTCATTTAACAAAAAACTGCCGCACCGGACGGTGCGGCAGTGTGTGTCAATGCATTCTGAAGATTATCAGTTCGCAGATGAGCTCTCCTCAGCAGCGGAACCAGCCTCAGCGGCAGAACCGGCTTCAGCAGCGGAGCCTGCTTCTGTCTCAGCTGCGCTGTCAGCGGCTTCTTCACCTTCGTGCTCGTGATCATGCTCAGCTTCTTCGGTTGCGTCTTCTTTCTGGAGCGTTCCCGGCTCAACTTCCTCGGCATATTCGATGACCTTGTCAAGTACTTTGTCAAGGAGCATGGAAGCGCGGAAGTCGTTCTGATCACCGTATTCCTCGATCGACATGCCGTAAGCCTGTTCAAATGTCGCCTCTGTGAAACCGGCGCTCTTGAGCATATTAAGGAGTTCTTCCTTATATCCCTTGTTCGTGAGTTTGATGCCTTCTTTCTTTGCAAGCGCGTGAAGCAGCATCTTCTGTTTTACGACGTTTTCGGAATAATCCTGAATATTCTTATCAAGGTCTTCTTCTGTCATCTCATTATCTTTAAGGAAGTCCTCAAGCGTGCCTCCGCTGCTCGTAGCATAAGAGACATACTGCTCTTTCGTAGTTGTCTTCGTGTACTCAAGCTGTTTCTCCGGATATCCGAGCACTTCCGTCTTGTTGATTATATCCGACCAAAGTGAATTCTTGACTTCACGCATCGCCGACTCTTTTTTTGTATTGGTGATGTTTTCTCTGAGCGACGCTTCATATGCTTCGAGCGTATCGAATTCAGTGTTCTCTTTAACGAAATCAAGATTGTACTCAGGTGTGTGGGAGACTTTTCTCGAATTGATCGTAACCTCAAATGTAACCGGTTTTCCAGCAAAATCCGGGTTGTTCACATAAGGATCGGGGAATGTGAGATCGAGTGTGACCGTCTCGCCGATTTTCTTGCCTATGAGTCCGGATTCAAATCCGTCGATAAGGGAACCCGAACCTATAGTGAGTTCAACATTGGAAGCAGTACCTCCATCGAACTTCTTTCCGTCCATCATTCCTACGTATGAGATGATGAGTTTGTCGCCGTCAGCAACTGTCCCTTCTGTTTCGTCGGTTTCCGTTGTGGCATTGTAGAGGGCAGCATCGATCATGTTCTGTACTTCCTCATCGGTGACTTCCACTTCAGGTCTCTCGTACTGCATACCCTTGTATTCGGGAATAACGATATACTTGTTGTAGTTGATATGCTCGTAATTGTCAGGCTTGAACGCTCCGTTCTTGTATTCAACAAGAAGCACTATCGCTGCGATAATGACAAGCGTGAGAACGATTGCCAGGACCCATGCGAAAGTATTCTTCTTTTTTACAACAACTTCTTCTTTTGTTTCGGTACTCATAAACATAACTCCTTAATATCAAATAACGGTCTGCCCCGGCAGACCGCTAATATAATAACACCGACATATTCATTTTTCAAACATTTGAGTCGTTCTTCACAAAAAATTCATCATTCCTACTTATTGCGCACCAAATGACTCCTGCCTTGGATGACAATGCTTCATCTTTCAACAAAGCCGCGCCTGCCGCACGGTTCAGCGTATAAAACGGTCAAAGCCGTACCGCAAAAAAGCTTTGTTGTGACAATCGCTCGAAAGCACGAACCTCGCGCCTTTTTCCGCAAGATATGAAACCAGGAACTCAGACGGATACGGTACGTCCCGAAGTCCTTTAGCCATCGCGCCTGTATTTATCTCGAACACAGGATGCGGATCACGACCGATAATATCAACGATCCCGGCATGAGGTTCACGAAGCGTACCGAAGGCTTTCAGAGCCGCAGCCGCCGACAGCTCGCGATACCATGGACTCTGTTCACTGAAATACCGGCTGCCCGAATTGAACTTTGTTATGAGATCGAAATGACCGACTATATCTGCTCCGGTCAGCTCCACTACACGCGCCGCAGTCTCGTAGTATTTCTCGACGAGCGAGCGGAAATCACCGCGGAAATGTTCTTCGCAGATCCTTTCAAGAAGTGCGCTTCCCGCATCTATGCACAGTATCTCCCCATCGACCTCGATATAATGAACGGAGCCTATCGAATAATCGAACGGCTTTCCTCCCGGGGCATCCTTTCCGAAATACCCGCGGCCGCTCAGGCAGTCGTGTTCAACGCCCAGCCTTATGTCGAGCTGACCGGCGAACTCTTTTTTCAGCTCCATGATCTCGCGGACGTATACGGCCTCGTTTTCTTCAGTCATGCAGCAGTCGAGATCGTACGGGGCATAACCATGACCTGAAAAGCCCAGGACCTTTAGTCCCAGGCTCACAGCCTTTTCTGCCATCTCGCGCGGCGAATCCAGTCCGTCGCAGTAATATGTATGCGTATGGAGATTTATATCTCCTTCCGGTGCTATAAGTGTGAAGTTATTCACCTGTCATATGCTCCTGTTTGACTTTGTGATCGATTACATGTCTGGACGCGAGTTCATCCCTGACTTCTTCGACAGATATCCCCATTTCTACCATCATCACGAGAACGTGATACGCGAGGTCTGCGATCTCATACACAGTCTCTGGTTTATCACCGGCTTTTGACGCGATGATGACTTCTGTTGACTCCTCACCGACCTTTTTTAGTATTTTGTCTATACCCTTTTCAAAAAGATAAGAAGTATACGAGCCTTCCGGCATCTTCTCTTTTCTGTCTACAAGAAGCGCGTAAAGATCCTCGAGCTTGAACCCGGCGTCATCCGCGCCGCCGAATCCCATGTCAGGTTCCCAGCTTCCTTCGACCGGATACTCGAAACACGATTCGGTTCCAAGGTGGCACGCAGGACCATCTTTTATGACGGAGACCACAAGAGCGTCCCTGTCGCAGTCTGCCGTGACAGAAACCACATGCTGGAAATTACCTGAAGTCTCGCCCTTATGCCAAAGCTCCTGCCTCGACCTGGACCAGAATACAGTCTCTCCTGTTTCGATCGTTTTCTTGAGGCTTTCCTTGTTCATATACGCGAGTGTCAGAACGCGTCCTGTCTCATGATCCTGAACTATAGCCGGTATGAGCCCGTTCTCATCGAATCTTATGTCGTCAATATTTACTCTTTCCATCATGCCTCCGTCATATCCTGACATTTATCCCCGCTTCTTTCATCGCGAGCTTGAGATCTCTGATCTTTACTTCCCCGAAGTGGAATATGGATGCCGCGAGTCCCGCGTCGATATCCGGTATCGCTTTGAAAAGATCTATGAAATCCTGTATTGAACCCGCTCCGCCCGAGGCGATCACGGGAACATTCGCGATATCCTCAACAGCCTGAAGCATCTCTATATCAAAGCCTTTTTTGACTCCGTCCGTGTCGATGCTGTTCACCACTATCTCTCCCGCGCCGTTGTCCTGTCCGCGTTTTATCCAGTCGATAGCGTCGATCCCGGTATTCTCGCGTCCGCCTTTCGCGAACACGGTGAATTTCCCGTCCACTCTCGCGATGTCGACAGATAGGACCACGCACTGAGATCCATACAGTTTTGCGGCTTCCGTGATCAGATCAGGATTCCTGATCGCGCCTGAATTGACGGAGACTTTGTCGGCTCCGCATTTCAGAACACGCTCGAAATCGTTCACCGTGTTGATCCCGCCCCCCACGGAAAGCGGGATGAATACATGCGACGCGACTTCCCTCAGTATCTCGGTAAACAGCTTGCGTTCCTCGTAAGAAGCCGTTATATCATAGAAAACGAGCTCATCGGCACCGTTCTCACTGTAATACCCGGCGAGTTCTACCGGGGAAGAAACATCCGCGAGCCCTTTGAAATTCGTTCCTTTTACCACCCTGCCGTCTCTTACGTCGAGACACGGGATGATCCTCTTTGTTATCATGTACTTCCTGCCTATTCCGCAAATTCCGCAACTATGTCACGTATATCAAGAGCGCCGCTGTACAGCGCTTTTCCTATGATCGCTGCATCGACTCCGATGTCCCTGAGTTTCCTGAGTTCATCCATGGTCGATATACCGCCCGAAGCAACGATATCGATATAACCGCCATAGCTTTTGACGAGTTTCCTGTAGAGCTCCATGTTGGTGCCCTTCATCGCTCCGTCGCGTGAGATATCAGTGCAGATTATAGTATCGCAGCCATCATCTATCAGCGATTCAATCATCTCGTCGACAGTCCTGTCGGAGACCTCTGTCCATCCGCTGATAGCCGCTTTTATGCCGACAATATCTATGCCGACAGCTACGTTGCTTCCATGCTTTCTTATCATCCTCGCAGTGAATTCGGGATCCTTTACTGCCATGGTTCCGATAATGACCCTGAGAGCTCCGATACTGGCATAGTCAACGATTATCTGCTCGTTCCTTATGCCTCCGCCGATCTCGACTTTGAGGCCAGTGTTCTCGATTATCTCTTTAACCGCGAGAAAATTCGGCTGCGTGCCGCCGATAGCTCCGTCAAGATCGACCACGTGAAGATATTCACAGCCTGCTTCCTCGAACTCAGCCGCCACGCTGAGTGGATTGCTGCTGTAAATCGTTTCTTTGCTGTAGTCTCCCTGCAAAAGTCTGACGACATTGCCGCCTCTCAGGTCTATCGCCGGAAAAATCTTCATCTTTTTTACCTCCCGGAGGGCTTTGTCATTTGTAACAAAGCTTCCCCACTCACACCATACCTTTTATCAAAGCTCACAAAAAGCTCTCAATATATCAAGTCCCACATCCCCGCTTTTTTCGGGATGGAACTGGACGCCGTAAACATTGTCCATCGCAACAGCCGCGGTCAGTTCCGGACCGTATTCCGCGGTCGCGATGACCGAGTCGTCACAATCCGCGCCGTAATACGAATGCACGAAATATACGTGGTCGCCCTCGTTGATCCTTGAAAACAGCCTGCTCTTCGGTTTATCCTTCGGAAAATGAAGAGCGTTCCATCCAATATGCGGGACTTTGTATCCTGCCGGAACGACAGGCTCCATGGGTACCACGCGGCCCTTGATGAGGCCTAATCCCTTATGCTGCCCGAACTCCAGACTCTCGTCGAATAAAAGCTGCATACCAAGGCAGATACCGATGAGAGGCTTGCCTTTATCAGCCTGCTCCTTCACAACCTCACCCAGACCGGTTTCCCTGAGTTTTCTCGCCGCGTCCTCGAACGCGCCGACTCCCGGCAGCACTATCCTATCGGCAGACGCTATAACTTCAGGATCACCTGTCAGCATAATGTCCTGACCGATGGCTGAGAACGAACAGACCAGCGAATATATATTTCCAACACCGTAATCAACTATGGCTATCATATTTCCCTCTACAGAACACCCTTTGTCGACGGGATCTCAAATGAATGCGCGGAGTCGATCTTTACGGCTCCCGACATAACCCGGCCGAATGCTTTGAACATTGCTTCTATTACATGATGCGTGTTCTCTCCGGCAAGTTCTTTGAAGTGCAGGGTGACCCCCGCGGATCTGACAAAGCCGAGGAAGAACTCTTTCACGAGCTCAGTGTCGAAATCCCCGACCTTTGCGGCCGGCATGACCGCGTCAAAGCCGAGATACGAACGTCCGGAGATATCGACCGCGCAAAGCATCAGCGCCTCATCCATCGGAAGCACTATATCGGCATATCTCGTTATGCCGCGTTTGTCACCGAGAGCTTCCGCAAAAGCGCTCCCGAGCGCGATCCCGATATCCTCGGTCGTGTGATGGAAATCGACATAAGTGTCACCGGCGCACTTAAGATCCAGGTCAAAGCTTCCATGCCTGGTGAAAAGCGTAAGCATGTGATCAAGAAATCCCACGCCCGTATCGATTTTCCCGCGTCCGCTTCCGTCGAGTTCTATCCAAAGATCAATCTCCGTCTCAGCGGTCTTTCTTGTGATACTTGCCGATCTCATACATTCTCTCCGATCAGATCCCTGACCGCATCTATCAGCGCGGTCATTTCTTCAGGTGTTCCGACAGTGATTCTATTGTACTCACATATGAGCGGATTGTCAAAATGCCTTACGAGTATCCTGCGTTCCCTGAGCTTTTCATAAAGCGCTTTTCCACCGATCTTTTCGCTCTTAGCGAAAAGAAAATTCGATGACGACGGGATCACTTCAAAACCGAGGTTCTTGAGCTCGATTTCAGTCCATTCCCTCGTCTCCATGACCTTCCGGCAGTTTTCCATATAATAATCGTCTTCCGCAAGCGCAGCGATACCGGCTGCCGATGTGATCGAATTAACATTGTAAGGATTAGTGGAATACTTAATTTTCTCGAGATCCGCGATGACATCCCCGTTTCCGATGGCAAAACCGAGCCTTGCACCCGCCAGGCTTCTTGATTTCGAGTATGTCCTGACCACAAGAACATTCGGGTTCTCATCTATCAAACCTATGCAGGATTCTCCTCCGAAATCCACATACGCTTCGTCTACGAGGACGATGTGGCTAGGGTCTGCCTTTGCGATGCTCTCGATCTCTTTTGCTGAAAGAGCACGTCCCGTCGGAGCGTTCGGATTCGCAAGGACGATCATCCTGCCGGATCCGGCGTAATCCGCGGGATCTATCGCAAGACCTTCTTTCATCGGGACATTAACCGCATCTATCATGTTAAGATCGGCAAACACCGGATAGAATCCGTAGCTTATTTCCGGGAACATAACACCGTCAGCCCCGAACGCCATAAAGGCGAAATTCAGGATATCATCCGAACCATTCGATACGAATATGTTTGAACTCTTCACCCCGTATCTTTCCGCAAGCGCTTTTTTGAGCGCTGCCGACTCCGGATCAGAGTAAAGCCTGAGCCTAGAAGCCATGACTTCATCCGTTACCGCAGCGATCGTTTTCGGTCCCGGAGGATATGGCGACTCATTCGTATTCAGCTTGATATATACAGTGTCCTTGGGTTGTTCGCCCGGCGTGTACTCCTTCAGCCCGGAGTACTTCTCATTCATGAATCTGCTCATTTATCTATACCCTGCGCGGCTTTTCGCGCGCTTAAATCACTATTTGTTTCCCGCAGTCTCTCTCGCCAGCGCGTCACGCATCGCTTCGATTTCGGCGGTCCTGAACTGGAAGGAAGCTTTGTTTGCTATGAATCTCGCACTGATCGGAACGATCTCTTCTTTGACTTCGAGGTCGTTCTCTTTAAGCGTCTTGCCCGTCTCGACAATGTCGACTATAACGTCGGAAAGCCCGACTATTGGGGCGAGTTCGATAGATCCGTGGAGCTTGATAAGGTCGATATCGCGCCCCTTGCCCGCGAAGTACACTGCTGTGATCCTGGTAAACTTAGTCGCTACCCTAAGCGTTCTCTCGTTGTCATCTTCCCAGTCTTTCGGACCGGCAACACACATCCTGCATTTCCCGATCCCGAGATCCAGGAGCTCATAAACATCCGGATCGTACTCAAGGAGTATGTCTTTTCCCGCGATGCCGACGTCTGCAGAACCTCTTTCCACATATTTCACGACATCCGTCGGTTTCACCTCGAAATACCTGACTCCGACTTCCTCATTCTCAAAAATGAGTTTTCGGCTTCCGGAACGGATCTCGGGACAGTCATATCCGGAGCGCTCCAGCATGTCGTATACCTGATCGCCGAGCCTGCCTTTCGGAAGTGCTACGCTTATCCATTTTTTCATTGTTTTGCCTCCGATACAGTCAGTGTGACTTCCACATCCGGCGTGTCGCCTTTTCTTCCGAGCCTTGTGAAATGATCGAGATATACGGCAAAACCGAGAGCTCCGCCTTTTCTGGAATTCCTGCTCATCAGTTTGTCGTACCTGCCTCCTGAGAGCACACTTACCGGCACTCCGTCCGCGAATCCCCTGAAAAGTATCCCGCTGTAATAGTTCATATCGTTTACCACAGAGAAATCGACTCTCGCGTTTTCAGAAAGTCCCTCACGCTTTAGCGCGTCGAACACTTCTATAAGCTCTTTTTTGGCCGCTTTCCCTTCCTCGCCGAGCTCGAGACTGCCGAGCGCGGCCTCCGCGTCTTCACAGCTGCCATATACATTTATGAGCGTTTCAAGGGCTCTCAGCGTTTTCGAGTCCACTCCTCCCGTCTCACAGACGTCTTTCAGATCGTGCTTATTTTTCTCACCGATGCAGCGAATAATGTCACGCCTGACGCTTCCTTCATTCACATCCTTCAGAATGTCCGTGACCAGTCCCATGTGTGATATCTGGAGCACAAAGTCATCCGTCAGCGCTTCCAGGCTCTTCGCTGCAAGTACTGTCACTTCGCGCGAATCAGCTGACGTTATGTCTCCCATGCATTCAAGACCTGTCTGCATCATCTCACGGTGCATCCTGCTCGCTTTGGAAGAGCGATAGACGTTCTCACTGTAGAAAACTTTGCTGACCTTGCCCGGCTCATACTTGAAGCTTTTCACGATCGACAGTGTCAGGTCGGGTTTGAGTGCCATCAGGCTTCCCGTCTGGTCACTGAAAGTTATGATGCTTTCCGTTTCAACAAAGTCACGGTTCTTCAGATACAGTTCATATTCCTCGAACTTATCCATTTTGAAACGTTCATATCCGTTTGCCCGGTACAAAGCATGAAGTTTGAATCTCGCGAACTCATCGAACGTCATGCTGCCCGTAAGTTCTTTTTTGTCGATATATCCCATTGTGTTTCTCCGGCTCCACTTTAACGCTTTATCACTTTATCACTATATCACACTAAAGCGTTTTGTCAACTCATTTATATTTATAAGCCCCGCCTTTTGAGCGGGGCCTGTATCTCAATTATTTGTATTGACCGGTGTCTTGCCGCACGCGCTTTCCTCGGAAGGCGCAACGTCAGGCCGCATTGCCGACATTCCGCTGCATACTCCGAAGAACTTGCACCCAGCGCATGCAAGATCACTTTTGTCCCACGCGGGGTCATATCCGTGTTTTTCATTCTCTTTCTGGCTCATTCTGGCGAATACCGTCATCCCGATTCCCAGAAGAGCGACGAAAAACGCCGCTATTATGATATAACCTATATGGCTTAAAAAATGTTCCATCTATTTTTATCCCCCTATCACACCGATTGCGTCAAGGAACGCGATGAAGTTGTTCACCGCATGAAACGCGATCGGTACAGAGATCCTGCGTGTCGTCTCGTACGAGTAAGCGAGCGCCATCCCCAGGATGAATGTGCTCACTGCCTGAAGCATATTATTATGACAAAGGCTCCACATCGCGGAAGTCACCGCAGCAGACAGCATAAAGCCGTATCTCGAGCGCATATATCTGTAAAGAAAGCCTCTTACCGCGAGTTCTTCAAAAATCGGTACTATGAACACTATAGTAATCAGCACAGTGATCTCTGAGTATTCCGCGGTTCCTGCTATGAAAGAACCATAAGTCACACCGCCGATGCCGCCCGTGAGATTTTCCAGCAGCCAGGCAAGGCTCCCGCCTGCCATTGCCGCAAGAAGCGTCACCGCGGCGGCTATTATAACGTTATTCGGTTTACCTCTCCTTTCCGGAAAAGCATACGCCATTTCCGGGTCTTCCGCGGCGGGGACGAGCTCTCTGTACCGAAGAGTCATTATGATGATCCCTATCACTTCGAATACAGCGGTAAGAACCATCGCTCTCGTTGGAAACATTACGTCGAGTTCCGAAAGAGCTTTCCCGGCTATCACTACAAGGATGTCCACCGCCCAGAAAAAACCTATTCCGAATAACAGGGCGTCTGTCAGCCGGACGCTTTTTCCCGGCGCTGTGCCGTGATCTGCACCTGTTTCCGGGAACCGGCTTTGTTCAGCAGGCCGAGTCATTCAGCATCCTGCTCTTTTTTTCTCGCAGCCATGATGCGGTCAACGAGAGCGGCTGCAACATCGGCTTTACTCATGATTTCGAGTTCCTCGGCTCCATCCTTTGTGATGAAAGTCACGATGTTGGTATCTGTACCGAATCCCGCGCCTTCGACCTTGAGGTTGTTGGCGACTATCATGTCGACGTTCTTTTTATAA
>JAFOKI010000276.1 GCA_017419895.1 Eubacterium sp.
AAAGGACGCTTTTGCCTTCTGAGCCGTAATAGTCGATGTATGTGCCGTATACATAGACGCTGTCATCCGAATACTCGAATGTACCGTCCGGAGAAGCCTTGAGCCCGTCAAGAAACGCATCGTAATCATCCGGGAGACTCCGGTAGTCACCATTCCTCTTATCATTATCCTTCTTTTCTTTGATCACTTTGCTGACATTTGATTCTGTGCCGCGCGCTTTGTTATCAAAGCCTCGCCTCCCCATATCGTCCCCATGCTTCCTGTTGTAGGCGTTCTTGTATTCATCCGACGCGTAAAGCAGATTCCCCTGCGTGTCCGTTATGTAGATCAGGAGCGAATTCTCCAGAGCGATCTCATCGATAGACTTTGTTATGCCCTCAGAGCCCGCGGTCTCAGCGATTCGCACGGCCGCAGAATTCGTGTTGCGGATGAGCATCATATTGTAAAAACTCTGCAGGAAAACCGTCTGCAGCAGCCAAAGCACAGAAAAAACGATTGCCGCAAAAATTACGAAATACAGCCAGAGTTTAGTTTTAAAGGTCAGTGGTTTCTTCAAATTTATACCCTATTCCTCTTATAGTCTTGATGCAGTCGCGGCGTGTGCCAAGCTTGCCCCGAAGGAGTTTGATTTGCCAGTCGACAGTGCGGTCATCGCCATAATAGTCGTAACCCCAGACTTCGTTCAGTATCCTTTCGCGCGAAAGCACGATGCCTTTGTTTCTGACTAGTATAAGCAGTATATCGTATTCCTTGGCCGTAAGATCGACCCGTTCACCGTTTACCGTCACATTACGACCCAGTGTATCGATCTCTATTCCGCAGCATAAGATTGGATCCTCGCGCGCAGGCATAGCACCGGCATGACGGTTGATGATCACCCGTACCCTGGCCATGAGTTCTTTCGGCGAGAACGGTTTCGTCACGTAATCATCGATACCGACCTCGAAACCGAACAGTTTGTCATATTCAGTCCCTCTCGCTGAAAGCATAAGAACAGGGATGTCCTTAGACTCCCTGATCTTTTTGCATGCGGTAAAACCGTCCATGTCCGGCATCATCACATCCATTATTATTAGGTCAAAATCCTCAGTTTTACAAAGCTCGACTGCTTTCATGCCGTCATCAGCACTCGTAACAGCGTAACCCTCACGTTCCACATTACGTCTAATGAGCGCTATGATATCCGATTCGTCGTCGACAATCAGTATTCTATGCATCGCCGCACCTTCTTGTTCGCTGCTGCAACAAAGCTTCCTGTATCAATTATACACGACCGTGCGCCGGGTCACTATACCTGTTTATCAGAAGTAGTGATCGTCCCGTCTTTTTCCTTGCCGTTACCATTGTTTGTTATGCCTTCATTACCCTGCATTCCGTGCCTTCCGCTGCCTTTACGCCCTTTACTGCGTGTTCCCGGACTGCTGTTGGAATTTCCGCTGCTGCCCGTATACTCCTGGCCAATAGCGTCGGCCACGGCTTCCATAATGGAATTGCTGCTGAACGTAGCTCCGGATACTGCATCGACATTTGGTGTTTGTGAGGAGATTATTTCAGGTATCACACCATTCTCGGCATCCGTGAAGAATCTCTCATCATCCTGGTACGAATCTACCTTGATATCGGTTATCTTGCCATTTTCCACGGTGACTGTAACACTAGTCGTACCGCGGAAGCCTGAACCGGTGCCCTTGTATGTGCCGTCTTTCAAAGCTGCGGTCGTATCGTTCTGTGTTCCGGAGGCACCGTTCTCTGCTGGCGCCTGACTGTTATCTGCCGGTGCCTGGTTGTTTTGATTTTCAGAATTATCGCCATTATCCGCAGGCGGAGTGTTTTCCGCTGGCGGTGTGATCTCCGTTCCGCCTGAATCGTTGTCCGGAGTCTGAGGAGAAACACCATCTTTCGGATCGCTAAAGTTTCTTTGACCGTGCTGCTTGCTGCCCGGATTCGATTTGCCGTTGCCTTTGTTTCCCCAATGCTTTTCTGTACGAGACTGGTTCGGCACCTTTGTTTCAGCATCGGCAATGAGCGCATTTGTACCAACGAATGCCAGACCCGCAATAGCCGCGACAGCCAGAGTTCCTGAAACCGCCGGAACCAAATCCGCGCTTATGCAGCCGGCTTCGCACGCTGCCGCGCATTTCATACAATTGATACACTCGCCCGACTTTATGCTCTCGCTTTCATTTACGGGGATCGCCATAGCGCAGCTTCGCGCACAGGCTCCGCAAACCTCGCATGCGCCGCCGCATCGCACGGTATCCCTCTTCATCGTGAAGATCCGGAACTTTGATGCTGCCGCAAGCAGTGCTCCCAGCGGACAAAGATACCTGCAGAAGAACCGCTCGACTAAAAGCGATCCTATGATTATCGCGAGAAGAAGCACTCCTCCGACAGACAGGAACCATGCCTGCGTTGGCAAGCCCTTCCATGGACTCGCGTACATTCCGAATATCGTCCACGGACTCCATACAGTATCTGCCGAGATCCCTCTGATCTTGATACCTGTCGTGCCGAGCGTCCATACCACGATCACGATAAACGCAAACACCAGATACTTCAGATATTTCAGGATATGATCCGCTTTCTCTGATACTTTTACCTTGAATGGCAATTTCCTGCCAATAGCCGTGAACAGATCCTGCATCGCTCCGAACGAGCAGACAAAGCCGCAGAAAAACCTTCCCCATATCGCTGTTATTATAAAGACAGACGCGACAAGGATAATATTCCCGATCTGCCCGCTGAATGAGAATGTCCCGCCTATAGCTGCCTTGTATATCTCACCGATACCGGAGAATACCATAATGAACAGCCCTGGCACAAGCAAAAAAGATATCAACTGAACTATCGCCCTTACGGTCTGTGCCGAAAACCTTTTCTTTACGGTATCCTGCGGATCCTGGGGATCCTCCCACTGCTCCTGAGGCTCTTCCCACTGGTTCTGAGGCTTTTCCTGCGGGTCTTGAGGCTCTTCACATTGGTTCTGAAAGCCTTCCATAGATTCCATAGATTCCATGGATTCCATTGTTTCTTTTGATTCCATCGGTTCCATTCCTGTTATCCTCCAACCGTATACTTCGTATGTATTCAATTCATCCTATCTGAATAGTAGCAGTGCAGAATGGAATCAGTTTGGAAGAATCTAGGAATCTGTGTGGAATCTGCCTGAAAAGCGCGTGAACAAAAACTTCAGCAGCAGCACATCCCCATCTCATAGCATGATTGGCGCCAATCAAAAAGCCCCGCCATTCCGGCAGGGCACGCTCACAAGCATATATAATTCCCGCTTATCCCATCACTGCCGCACGGAAAAACTCTTCCAGCGTCTCCCACGTATTCTTGCGGTTCGGTTCACGGTCCGCTGCAGCACGTAGCTCGGAAAGCTTTGTATTGATATAAT
>JAFOKI010000277.1 GCA_017419895.1 Eubacterium sp.
GCGCCATCTCTTATCACTTCATTCGCGATATCCCGGTAGGCCAGCATTGCAGTTGCCAGTCCGCATTTCATGTCATACGCGCCTCGGCCGTAGAATCTGTCGCCGACTATCTCGCCGAACGGATCGTGTTCCCAGCCTTCCCCTATCGGAACAGTATCCATGTGAGCTATTATCAGAAGCGGCGGCTCGTCAGACTCACTTTTGAGCATTGAAACCACATTGAAACGGTCTTTTTCGAACTCGTCCTTAACGACCTCCGTATCTGTTTCCGAACTCATCCAGTCATAGACGAAATCACCGATTTCTTTTTCAAATGTCCCGATATTCGAACTCTCTATCGAAACCAGTTTTTGTGTAAGTCTGATCAGTTCCTCATTATCTATCATTCCCAAATCCTCCTTTGTCAAAAACCAAAGGAACGCTCCCGCGTGCCTGCGGGAGCGTTCTGTCTTATTTCTGTATGCTCTTGAAAAGCTGGATTATCAGGGTAGGCATAAACGAAAGTACCCATATCCAGATAATAAGAGCCGGATCAACTTGAGCAACTCCAAACGCGCGGTGGAAGAACGGCGCGAGAAGTATAAAGTGAAGCAGCACTGCTCCGAGCACAAAGGCACCGATGGAATAAACATTTGTGAACAGTCCGAGCTTGAATATATTTTCTCTGCCCCTGCAATTAAAGCCGTGCCAAAGCCTCGCCAGACAAAGCACCGCGAACGCCATCGTCGACGCTGTGACGCTGCCAAATTTCACGCCGCTTATCATGTCATCAATAGGACCGGCCGATCCGAGCCCCACATGAAATGCAATGATCGTGAAGATCGAGATCAGTATTCCCTGAACAGCAATCTCAATCAGAGTAGGTTTGTTTAATACCGATTCGGTCCTCGGACGCGGCTTATCGTTGATCAGCCCGTGATTCAGCGGTTCCATGCTTATCGCAAGCGCCGGAAGGCTGTCAGTTATGAGATTGATGAACAAAAGCTGCACTGCCGTGAACGGCATCGGAAGGCCTAGTATCGAGCAGTAAAGAACAGCTATGATAGCCGCGGCGTTGCCGGAAAGCAGGAACTTAATTGCATTCTTGATATTGTTGTAGATGTTTCGTCCGTTCAGGACGGATTTTATGATCGTGGCGAAATTATCATCCGTTAGTATCATGGACGCGGAGTCCTTCGCGACTTCGGTACCCGTGATACCCATGGCGACACCAACATCAGCGCTCTTAAGAGCCGGTCCGTCATTTACTCCGTCGCCCGTCATCGCGACTATACATCCTTTATCCTGCCACGCTCTCACTATCCTGATCTTGTTGTCCGGCGAAACTCTGGCATAAACACTTATTTTGTCGAGATTCTCCATGAGTTCTTCATCGGACATCCGGTCGACCTCCGGTCCCGTGAACGCCAGATCGCCGTCCTTCATGATACCAATCCGTCTTGCTATCGATGACGCGGTCACCTTATGGTCACCTGTTATCATGATCGGCTTGATACCAGCAGCCAGGCAGTCCTTAACAGCCTGAGCCGATTCCTCTCTCGGCGGATCCATCTCCGCGATAAGACCGATATATTCAAGCTCGAACTCGTCTTCTTCTCTGAGATCACGCATCTCCGGGAAACGTCTCAGTGCAAATCCGAGCACTCTGAGTCCGTTGCGGGAAAGCTTCTCGTTCTGATTCCGGATTTCTTCAATGTCATCTTCAGTCAAATTGACTGACCTTGCGATCAATACGTCGAGCGCGCCTTTCGTGTACATGGTGTACTCGCCGTCGATTTTGTGCAGCGTGCTCATGAGCTTTCTGTCTGAATCGAACGGCACTTCCGATAGACGGGGATACATACCCATCTTCATATCGTATTCATCACGGCCGCGCACATTGATGTAATGCTCGATAAAGGCCGTTTCCGTCGGATCTCCGGCATATCCCTCTCCCGCTATCTTCCCGTCATTACAGAGTATCGAAGCGAGAAGTATATGATCGCTGTAGCCGTCCCTTACGTATTCATATTCCACCGTCATGCGGTTCTGCGTAAGAGTACCGGTCTTATCGGAGCATATGACAGATACGCAGCCGAGCCCTTCAACCGCGTTGAGGTCCTTTATAATCGCATTCTCGTCCGCCATTCTGGACGTTCCGATAGCAAGCGATATAGTGATTATTGAAGAAAGCGCCTCCGGTATGGCTGCGACAGCGAGAGCGACAGCAAACAGAAGAGCGTCTGTGATCTGCATGCCTCTCATCATACTGAGCCCGAACACCACGAGCGCGATCAGCATGATGCCGATGGAAAGCTTCTTGCTGAACTCATCCATCGTGACCTGGAGAGGAGTTTTCCGCTCCTTTGTATCATTCATCAAAGACGCGATCCTGCCGAGTTCCGTATGCTCACCGACAGCAGTAACTATCATTCTCGCTCTTCCGTAAGTCACGAGGGATCCGGAGAACACCATATTGAACTGGTCACCGAGGGCTACATTTTCTTCCTTGATAATGTCAGAATCCTTCTCTACACTCTCGGACTCACCTGTAAGAGAGCTCTCATTGACTTTAAGCGAGAAGCAGTCCACCACTCGCCCGTCACCCGGGATGATATCGCCCGCGTCGAGGAGCACGAAATCACCGCAGACCAGATCGCCTGCGTCTATCACTTTGATCTTGCCGTCCCTGATCACCTTCGCTTCAGGCGACGAAAGCTTCTTGAGCGAATCGAGAGATTTCTCTGCCTTGATATATTGGACCGTTCCGAGAACAGCGTTAAGCAGGAGCACTACGAGAATGACGATCGTGCTTGAATGGCTTCCTGTCGCGAATGAAATCGCCGCGGCTATAACGAGGATCACAACAAGGAGATCCTTGAACTGTTCCAGGAAAACGACCAGCGTGCTCTTGCGCTTCGCTTCAGCCAGTCTGTTCGCTCCGTAGGTCTCCCTGTTTTTCTCGACCTGCGCGTCAGTCAGCCCGCTTGCGCCGGTATTGAACTCATGCGTGATCTCTACCGGCAGTTTGTTATAATATGTTTTCTTGTTTTCTTCCATGATGCGAATATTTACAGTTATAACTTCAGGTTTAATACAACAAAGCTGCCGCTCCGGCTTCCATACCCGGGAAACCGGAGCGGCTCAATTAACGTCATCAGTCAACGGCATCTTCCCTGGCTTTGCGGTCGTCGATCAGTTCATGCTTGACGTTCCAAAGCCTCTTTGACAGGTCGACATAATAGTCCTGTGGATTCTCGAAACGGAGAGTCTCTTCCCAGATCGTTTCCATCTGTTCTTCGCAGAATTCCCTGATTTCCGAGATCGGCGGGCATTCATACACGCACTCGCCCTTCCTGAAGAGTCTCACACGGATATCTTTTGCGGTGAAGTTCTTGAGTGTCTTTTTCTTCCATACAGCGTTCGGGTCAAAGATCTTAAATCCGTCACCTGCCGGCTTCTCCTCGTCGTAGAGGGTGAGAAGGTCCGCGATCGCTTTTCCGCTCTCATTGTCGTACAGACGGTAGAGCTTTTTAACGCCCGGGTTGGTGATTTTTTCGATATTCTCGGATATCTTGATTTTCGGTGTGATCACACCGTCTTTTTCCGTAGCGACGAGCTTGTAAACTCCGCCGAATACTGGTTCAGATCTCGCTGTGATCAATCTCTCACCGACTCCGAACGAATCTATCTTGGCACCTTCGAGAATAACGTCCCTGATCAGGTATTCGTCAAGGGAGTTAGAGATCGTGATCTTGCAGTCTTCCAGGCCCGCTTCATCAAGCATCTTGCGGGCGCGTTTTGTAAGATAAGCGATGTCGCCGCTGTCGATGCGGATACCCATTTTCGCGGGTTTGAATTCATGGAACACCTTGATGGCATTCGGAATACCGGATTTCAGAACGTTGTACGTGTCGAC
>JAFOKI010000278.1 GCA_017419895.1 Eubacterium sp.
AATATCAACGATTTCCTGGTTCAGTGCCTTTAGCATCTCGCGTTCTTCGCCGTACTTTTTCATGGCTCCGGCGGTGCAGTCATAATACAGCCCTGCAGCACCGACTGAACTCACGTATGCGAATTTGCGGACAGTGTCTCTGCCGATATTATCTGAAAGAACTGCTTTCACGCCTTCGATCGATTTAAGATCGTCTCTGATAGCCTCAAGTATCTCAGGACTCACTGTATCCCCTGAATCCCCGAAAACGATGCGCATCATGGTGCCGTATTGTCTGATGGCTCCGGGTCCGACACGTTTTGAAACTATATAGCAAGTGCCGTCTATGACTTTGCCGGTGTTTACATAGCGCTTAACGAGATCTCCGGTGCATATCCCGTTCATTATCGGAATAATCACTGTATCGGGTCCTGCAATACGTTCGATGTCAGGCGCTGCCGATTCAACGGAATATGTCTTTACGGTAACAAAGAGCACATCGGGTTTTTCACCCATAGCTGCATATTCATCAGCGGAAGCAAAGTTTATATCCTTAACGACATATTCACTGTCGTCTCTTATGACTTTCAGCCCGTTTTCTTTAAGCGCGGCAAGGTTCTCACCGCGGGCAATGAGTGTGACATCTTTTCCGGCGAGGGCAAACTGCGCTGAGAATCCGCATCCGACTCCTCCTGCACCTACAAAACAGTATTTCATTGGGTTATCTCCTTTCGGCATTCACTATTATATCATAACGGATCGTCTTGCCCGTGAGCGAGTAGGCGGGTTTCATACCCGCGAGAAAAGGCCCTTTCACAGGTCGCTTTATTATGATTTTCTGCGGGTTTGCCGCAAAAGCCGACGCGAGCAGCTCTTCCTCGTCCTCGCACGGTTTTTCGATTTTCTGAAGCAGCTGGAGCTTCTTTTTTACGAGTCCGCTTTTCACGCGCCTGGGGAACATGGGATCCAGGAACACTATGTCAGGGGAAAAGCCGAGGGTACGCAGACCTTGGATGCTGTCTCCCTCGATCAGCGTCATTCTGGCTGTGATTTCCGAGAGTTCGGGATCGCTTGATGCTTCTTCCAGCGCTTTGCGGAGTGCTTCAGCGATCACGGGTTCGCGTTCGAACATGGTTACATTGAACCCCGCTGCGGCGAGGATGAGAGAATCCTCACCTAGTCCTGCGGTAGCATCGACAGCAGTTGGAACAGCGCCGATGCTTTGTTTTATCCGGGCAGCCTTGACTAGCATCTCATGAGCCAGTCGGCCGGTACGCACACGCGGTTTCATCCTGACAAAATCACACAAAAAAGACAGACTGCCGTCAGTCAGTTTCGTTTTATCGTCTGAGCCCGCAAGGGTAACTTTGTCGGAAAAATCGTTATTCATGCGTTTATTATACTTCATCACGACATTGCAAGTCGAGTGTTGAAAGATTTTTTGAACGTTGATGTTAAAAAAAGCTTGTTAATTATTGACTCAATCGCGCTGATAATGTATGCTGATATTAAGAATATTTAAATGGTTAATATAGAAGAGGTTAAAGTTATATGGATATCGATAAATGCCGCATACTGCTCGAGGCAGTGGACTGCGGCAGTTTGTCAGCAGCTGCTTCCAAGCTGGGCTATACAACTGCCGGTATCAGTTATAACGTTGACGCTATTGAGAATGAGCTCGGATTCCCGATCATAAAACGCGGACACTCGGGAATAACGCTCACTTCCAATGGCAAAAAAATCCTGCCGCTTCTAAGGGAACTCATTCAGGTGGAGAGCAAGCTTGAACGCCGCGCGCTTGAACTCAGGAAACTGTTCAACGGTGAGATTACCGTTGGCGCGTTTTCAAGTATTGCAAAGAGGCTCATGCCCAGAATAATCGCCGAGTTCCAGAAGGAATATCCTGATGTTTCGATCAAAATCAATGAAGGCGTGCTCCAGGAACTCGAATCGCTCCTGAATCACAATGAAGTGGATTTCTGCTTCTGCAGTTACCATGACCAATATAAATTCCAGTGGATACCATTGAGATACGATCCGATGGTTTGCGTGATCCCCAAGGATCATCCGCTTGCCCAGCAGAAAGAAATAGAGCCAGTACAGCTCAGAAATGAACCGCTGATCATGCCTGCTTACGGCAAGGATCTGGACGTAGTAGAGCTTCTTAAGCGTTTTGATGTCGAACCGAACGTAAAGTATTCCACGGTCGAGACTGAAACTTCTTTCGCGATGGTCGCACATGGGTTCGGGATCGTCGTGACGAACGAGCTGACTATCGGTAATGAAGTGAAGGGGACTGTCGTGCGGCCGTTCAAGCCCAGACAGCATGTGGTCGAAGGCATATACATCGACTCGCTTGAAGATGCTTCACCGCTTGCCAAACGGCTGATCAAATTCCTTGAGAATTATTTCAAAGGCAAAATGACAAACGTCTGACCGCCGGATACATATGAAACAAAGCCGCCCTTGGGCGGCTTTTGTGTTGGTTTCAAGCTTTGTTAAGGCGACTGGAGCATTATTTCTCGTCAGCCAGGAAACGTCTGGAAGCAGCGATCGCATGGCCTTCAAGACCTTCGCTGAATGCCATTCTGTTTACAGCCGGCGAGATCGATGCCGCGGCTGCAGCGGTCATGTACTGGTCCGTCATTACCTTAAGGAACATACCGACCCATACGCCTCCTGTATATCTGGCAGCCCTGACTGTCGGCAGCGTGTGATTGGTACCGGACGCGTAATCCCCGAAAACTTCAGCAGTATACTTACCTATAAAGAGGGAACCGTAGTTTCTCAGTTCTTTTAATACTTCAAGACCGTCCGGAAGCTCAGCGCCGAAAATGGATTCAACGCCTTTTAGGTTAACTTCAAGATGTTCCGGAGCGATCTTATTGGTGTATTCCACAGCCTCTGCAATATTATCAGCGATCAGGATCTCGCCGTTATCATTCCAGGATGGAGTTGCTATGTGTGCCGTCCTGAGTATCATAAGTTCTTTTTCGATCTCGAATGAGACCCTTCTGCCAAAACCTTCGCTTGTGGTTATAAGAATCGCTTTTGCATTCGGATCGTGTTCTGACTGGGCGAGCATGTCGGCTGCGACAGTAGTTGCGTCAGCGTTTTCATCAGCTATTATCAGGACTTCGCTCGGTCCTGCGACAAAATCGATGCCGACCTGCCCATAGACCTGGCGTTTGGCTTCCGCAGTGTACTTGTTGCCCGGTCCAACTATGACATCGACTGGTTCGATGCTGTCCGTACCGTATGCAAAGGCTGCAACTGCCTGTGCCCCGCCCACTGCGTATATTTCATCCGCGCCGGCCATGTCCATAGCGACGAGCGTTTTGTATTCTATCGTACCTGTCAGCGGTGAGATCGGGGAACAGGAGCATATACGTTTTACACCGGCGACCTTAGCCGGGGTTATAAGCATCAGAGCGCTGGAAAACAGCGGGAATCTGCCTCCCGGGACATAGCACAGACAGGAATCGACCGGGATGACCTTGTCGCCAAGGAAGATACCGGGTTCGGGCTGGAAATTCCTTACCTCGGTAAGTGTTCCGCGCTGAGCCTCCGCAAAAGCCCTGAGGTTAGCGAGCGCTCTTTTCAGGTCGTTCATCTCGATCTCGGTCACATGCTTATATGCTTCTTCAATCGTTTCTTTTGGTACTCTGAAAGGTGATGCGGTTTCATCTGACTGCGGCCTGAACCCGTCGAATTTGACGGAATACTCGAATACGGCTTCGTCACCGCGTTCCCTGACATCATCTATGATATCCGAGACTATTGCTCTTACTTCTTTTTCATCGGCGATAGTCCTGATTTTCCCTTGCTTGAGGATCTTCACGTTAGTATCCTTTCTTTTGGTCTACGGAATCGTATATTACTAATCAGTATATCACAAGGAAGGCTCTTGCGCTTAACAAAACATTTTACTTGAACTCTTCACACTAAGCGTGTATAATATATGAGCGGAACGCATCGGGGCGTAGCGCAGTTTGGTAGCGCACTTGACTGGGGGTCAAGTGGCCGCAGGTTCAAATCCTGTCGCTCCGACCATGAAACACCGATGAAAGTGTTGGAAATTACACTTTCATCGGTGTTTTTTCCTTATTAAAGCCATGCATGTCCGAGGAAAAGTCAAAAGGATGAATCTCCGCGCCATCTTCAACGGTTTGTGTTCTCCTGAGAAAATCATATGGTAACGGAAACGGATCTTTTTTGTCAATTCCCGTTTGAGTTCTTTGTCGTTGCTGTTCTGAACAGCTAAGTGATGCAGAAAATTAAGCCGTTTGCTGTCGAGCATCCTGCGGGACGAATCGGCTGGCGGACCGGGAATATCTGAAAAGAGCTCTGCAACTTCCTCCCATACACGTATATCGTCATAGCGGATGTTGTCATATTCTCTGTGTGACACAGAATCATCATATATTACATAGCAGTACAGTTCGTATGGCAGAAACGCTGTTTTTTCAAGACGGTGAAGCACATTAGCAATAAAAAGCGTATCAGTACTGACGATATACTTTTCTTCGAATTTAAGGTTTGAAATGCACTCGCGACTGAATATTGCTCCCCAGACGACGCGGTGCGACAACTGGTCTGTAAAACGATACCTCGATGTACGAATGATATGGATATCTTCGCGACGGAATTTATCTGCTTTTTTGCAGCGATAATCCTGCGGTGCGGTACCGTAAACATCATGCGCAGGGCAGCAGGCGAGCTGTACGCCGGCGTGCCTGAGAGCAAGGTATAGGTATTCCACGTAGTGACTGTCAAACAGATCGTCCGCATCCGCGAACATAAGATATTCGCCGGTGTATACGGCGAGTCCTGCGTTTCTGGATGCAGGGACCCCCTTGTGTTCGAGATGAAATACCCGGATTCGCGGATCTTTTTCTGCGTAACTATCACAAAGTTCCGGGGTGCTGTCCGTGGATCCGTCATCCATGAGCAGTATCTCAAGATTCTGCCATGTCTGACCGAAAAAACACTTCATAGAGCGTGCAAGCGTCTTTTCAGCGTTATATACGGAGACTATGACTGAGATCTTAGGCTGATCTTTTATTTCGGGTATCATTTCTTCATGCTTTCCCGATGTATCCGGTGATCTCGATGTTTCTTCACAAGGATAGCTGTCTGTCATAATGTGAGTTTCCCTTCCATGCGTGAAAAATCTATATTCATTTCAATCCCGTCTTCAAGTCGCAAGTGCGCGCCTCCTGTCGACTCATCCATTGACAATATCGGGAACAGTTCTTCCTCAGTAAACGGTTCTTCTGATCTTTTGGAAATGAATTGCGAGATCAATAGAGGCGTTTTGTATCTTCTTCTTTTGTCCGATGTATATGACGCGACTATCACCGAAGTGTTTTTCCACAAAGGATTAACGCCTGTACGTTCCAGAACTTCTGCCCGTTCCCAGCCGCCCCATACAGTCATTGCCATCTGAAGAGGCCGTCCGTCAGCAGCTTTGTTGTTTAGAATAACCGCGTGACCGGGCAGTCTGTCTGAAGGCGCATCTATGGCAGTCACGGTTTTACCGTCAGACGGAAATCCCCAGGATCCCAAAGTCAGGGAGAGGGGACGCGGCACCGGATCTGCCTGACACACCTGTATGAATCCAAGTTCCACCGGGATATCCGCGGTATAAAGACTGCTCAGCCAGTGCCATTCCATCCATGGTACGAACGAGAAGAAACTTCGTCTGTAAAGGATACGGTCATTCTCACCGCAGCTGAATACTGCGTTGCAGAATTCGTGTCCGGAACTGTTTGTTGTAAGGATGTACTGCTGCGACGCAGCGTGGTATTTGTTCAGTATATCCTTTGTATCGATCTCGGGAGGAAAGTCCGAGTGATAGCTGATTTTGGCGTACAGGGACGCATCGTTAGCCACGTCTGCAGAGAGCAGGACTTTTCCGCTCCGAAGTATAGATGAACCGTTCCTGGGATGCTGCGACAGGGATATGCCCGGCTCCGGCAGATAATAGACATGATGAACGGAGCCTTTGCTGGTGTAATCATCCGACGGGAAGAAGGGTTCCTCGGCAACGGTCCAGAACTGATGATCCTCAGGGAGAGCGAGAAACAGAAAAGCAAGACCCATCCAGTAGGCTGATGCGGAGCATGAATAATGCTGCAGTACTGGCGGGAATGGTCCGAAAAGCCCGGGGGAGAGCACTCCGTCAGCCAGTAATTCTTTGTGTTCAAGGAATCTGAGCAGCACTGAAGATGCAAGTGCGCGCGCCTTCCCGGGAGGCATTCCTGCACCGTTTTCGTTTCCGGCAGAATGATCATGAAGATAAATATTGCCGAAAATTGCCGACAGATGCGCACAGCGGTACAGGGAACTCCTGCCGTAGAATATCATCCTGCCTTCCTCCGAGAACAAAGCGGGAAAATGCCGCATAAGCTCATCGGAAGCCTCACGGATAGTTGATGCCGCACGCGGCTCAAAACGGTCTCCGTACCAGACGCACCAGAGCGGCCCGAACAGCTGGAATGCCCATAAGTTATAGTAGTCAAAGTGTGAGCCGTCCCGGTACCAGCCGTTTCCAGCGTACAGATCTGTTATAAGGCATGCATAGCTGTGAACAAGTTTGTCATCGACGTCCCTGCCGTTTTGCCTAAGGAATGCCATCATGAGCAGGGCGAACAATATCCAGTTCTGACCGGGAATATTTGCATAAGC
>JAFOKI010000039.1 GCA_017419895.1 Eubacterium sp.
CGATTCTTAGTAACATATGATAACCTATTTAATGCTGTCTTTACCCTATGTTAGTACTCTCTAACTATAATACCCTGCAATTCTTTTGTCAAACAAAACATAATATCTTTCTTTTCTTCCCCATAATAAAATCCCCATCGATCGTTTCCGATGACAATGGGGATTTCTATATCATATTTTTATCTGATTTCAGCCCCTTAAGTACAGGCTGTCCTCCAGCATATCTTCCATATTTGTTTTTCTGTTTCCCGCCGACTGCGGATCTTTTAAATACACTGCATCTATCAGCCAGTCTGCGACCATTATTGGCGCCGCATATGAATGACCGAAATATGTATCTGTTCTTCCGCACGCCAGGAAAATGTCACCATATATATCTGCAGCCTTATGGTCACTGTCCGTGAATAGAATGTTTACGGCCCCAGCCTGTCTTACAGTCGAGAGAACAGCTGCTGCATCCCTGGAGTATCTCGGATAGAAGAACGCGACCATTACGTCACCTTCCCCGGCTCCCGCTATCTGCTCTGGATATCCCATTCCATCCGACCTTATGAGCCTGACGTCCTGGCGGATTTTTGAAAGACCTGATGCGAAATAAACAGCTGCTGAATATGACTCTCTCATTCCGAGCACGAAAACCGTTCGGGCAGCGAATATCGCATCGGCTGCATTTCTTACTTCCTCCGGATCGAGAGACGAGAAACATGTCTTAGTGTTTCTTATCTCATCCGCAAGTTCTTTTGATGGTTCTCTGTCAGACGGCTCGATCTTCTTTACCCTTTGTACAGGCTCAGGATCACGACCAGCTTTCTCCGACTCCCCAAGATCACTGTATATTTCTTCTCTTATCAGGCTTTGCATGTCGGAATAACCGCCCAAACCGAGAGCCTTTGCGAATCTGACGACCGTTGCGGTGCTGACCCCCGCTTTCGCGGCAAATTCTTCAAGAGTGAGGAATGCCGCTTCTGCTTTGTTCCCTGAAATGAAACCTGCTATCCCTATCTGTGATTTTGTAAGACTGCCGGTTCGTTCTTCCAGCGTTTTTGTAAATACAGCCATATCTTCTCCGTTTACTTTTGATGCCGCGTTATGTTACAATCCTTGAAGAAAAGGAGCATCATACCATGGCACTCATTTCATCATCAAAGAAATCATCCGCTAAAGATCATATTTACGAGATCCTGCGGGATCGAATTATATCGGGTACACTTGCTGAAGGCGACAAAATAATCGATACTGACGTCGCTGCTGAATTCACAGTCAGCAGGACTCCGGTTCGTGAGGCTCTTCAGCGGCTTGAGATGCAGGGACTTGTCAAATCCTACCCGGGGAACGCCACTCTTGTAACCAATATCGACAGGACCGTCATCGAGAAACCGTATATCCTGATGACAGCTCTCCAACAGATAGCTGCGGGCGAAGCCGCTAAAAACGCCGTTGACACTGATATCGATGAACTCAAATCCCTTGCGGATACCTTCTCCGCGCTTGCCGGCGGAAAAAGCGATCCCCTGGAACTCCTGAAAGCCGACATGACTTTCCACGGAAAGATAATCGACATTTCGCGAAATGAATACAACAGAAGCTTTTGTGATACTCTATGGATCCATATCGCGCGTCTTGAATACGGTTTCTTCCGTGATTCCGCATCTCTCAGAAAATCAGCCGATGAACACAGACGCATCATCGACGCGATAAGCCTCGGCGATTCATACTCTGCGTCTCTCTTCATGAGAGATCATTGGAACAGAACAGTCATGGAGCTTAATACCATGGGCTGAACCCAGGCGCATGCTTCACGGTGCGCATGGCTTCGTTTCTACAAAGCCGCCCGAATGTGTACTTTCTCTTAATATCAATCGCAGGGTCCCGTGAAGGGACCCTGCTTTATTCATGGGTTTAATATGTATTATTCTTTTACCTGATATGCCTCGTCCCAGAGGAGGAGCTTTGTTCCGATACCCTTTTCAAGAGCATTGTTGTAGAGGTCCCAGCCGAGTCCCAGGTCGAATACCGGCATTCCGCAGTTGATGAAGCACATAATCTGATCATCATTTACTCTGCCCGGTTTGTCGCCGTTGATGATCATTCCAATCGATGTGGAATCGTCAAGAGCGGGTTTCTTTCCGGCGTCGATCAGATGGAAGATCGGTCCCGGAATGTATGCTGCGTAACCCTTGTTCTTGTCACCTGTCTCGAGAGCTTCGTGTACATAAGCTTTCTGGAGTCCGATATGGTCATAGACGATATCCATGTCAAGCCAGAGTTCCTCATCGCACTGGAGCGGACCGGAACAAATGAATGTCGTTCCCGGTTTTACCCATTCCCTGCTGAAGTGGAGCGGAGCTGTTCTGGAGGCTGCTACCGAGATGATGTCGGCTTCTCTTGTTGCCTTCTCGAGATCTGTTTCGATAACCGCCTCGATTCCGAACTCGTTTCTTACTGCCTTCGCGAGTTTCTCAGCGTTCGGCATGGAGTGGTTGTAAGCGATGACTTTTTCAATGCCTTTCATCTGGGTTACGATAGCTCTCATGCATGCAAGACCTATCGCTCCGCAGCCTACGCATGTCAGGACTTTGGAATCCTGACGCGCAAGATATTTGGCGCCGACTGCCGGAATAGCAGAAGTTCTGGCTGCCGAGATAAGGTTTGCGCTCATGAACGCGATCGGTTCACCGGTGTCTTTATTGTTCAGGATAACTGTGAGTACTGAACGCGGGAGCCCTTTTTTCTTGTTGTCGGCGTTCGATCCGTACCATTTCTGTCCGCAGATATTGAATCTGCCGCCGAGATATGCTGGCATTGCCACGAATCTTCTGTCCGGGCCTGCTGTAGGCATGTTGGGGAACGGTGATTCTTTCGGCCAGATAAGATACATACCGTGGCTGTTTCCTGTGGGGCCGCCCATCAGGTAGTCACCTTTCGCGAGAAGTCCAAGTACTTCTTCTGCGTTAGCGATAGTCATCGGGATGTCGAGAACGCCTGCTTCGATGCAATCCGGCTCAGACAAATACAAAAACTCAGTTCTTTTACCCATGA
>JAFOKI010000279.1 GCA_017419895.1 Eubacterium sp.
CCGAGATTCCACATACTGTCCCATGTTGAAGCTGCAGCGGTAACTGATGATGTGTCGTTTACCGCGGTTCCCGCGAATATGCCGAACGCTTCACCGGATGTGGTGCTGAATCCAAACGCCTGCCCTAGGAGCGGGAAGATGATGGCAGCCATGACGTTGAAGAAGAATATTACCGAGATGGACTGGGCTACCTCTTCGTCGCTGGCTTTTATGACCGGCGCTGCGGCTGCGATCGCGGATCCTCCACATATCGAAGAGCCGACACCGATAAGCGTGGCGCTTTTTGAGGTAATATGGAGCGCGCGTTTCAGTACATAAGCGATGATGAGTGATGTCGAAATCGTGCAGACTATGATTGGAAGCGACTGTTTGCCTGTCGCGAGGATAACGTTAAGGTCAAGTCCGAATCCAAGGAACACGACTGCAGCCTGAAGGATCTTTTTCGATGTGAACCCGATCCCGTCGGTGAACTTGCTTTTATCCTTGATGATCATGGTAATGACCATGCCCGTGAGTATCGCTATGATTGGTCCGCCGATGATGGGGAACTGCTTGCCGAGAATATATGCGAAAACCGCTATCACAAAACAAAGCAGCATTCCCGGCGCTCTTTTTTTCCAGATTTCCATTATTGTTATTCTCCCTCCCGAATCCGTCGCAGCAAAGATTAACTATATTGCATGCAGCGACAGAAACTTTTGCAATATCGACAAACCGTACAGAATGAACGATTATGTCTTTTTGAACGTTAAGAAATATGATATACTTTAATAGATGTTTTAGTCAAGGGAAAAGGTGCTAGCTATATGATAGATATCAATGAACTAGGCGCAAGATTCATTCTTGGGATCACGATAGGGGACATGACTATTAAAGTCTCCGAGAGCGCGCTGTTCTGCTTGATAGCCGCAGTGATCCTTGCCATCCTCGGTATTTGGATGGGGAGCGGTCTTAAAAAGATCCCTAAAGGAAAACAGATAATCGCGGAATCCACGGTCAAGTGGGTATATGATTACACCGAGAAAAACCTCGGCGCAGCGTATACGGAAACATTCGCGCCATATGTCGGGACGGTATTCGTATTCGTATTTGTTGCCAGCGCTTTCGGACTGTTCGGATTCAGACCCATAACAGCGGACATAAACGTGACCGGCGGACTTGCGATAATGTCATTCCTTGTCATTCAGTTCGGATCGTTAAGATACAACGGTTTTCTCGGGGCGATCAAAGAATTGTTTGAACCGTATCCATTCATGTTCCCGATCCACATCATAGAAAAGATCACTTTGCCGATTACGCTTGCGCTCCGACTTTTCGGTAATATTTTCGGGGGAATGCTGGTCATAGAACTCTGGATGCATTTCATGGAATTCCTTTCGAACAAAATCACGACCATTCCATTCCTGCGTGCTGTGCTCGTCATACCGCTGAACGGATTCTTTGATATATTCGAACCGGCGATACAGACATATATTTTCGCGATGCTGACCGTGATGAATCTCAAACTCGCGATAGCGACGCATGAAAGTACTGACAATCTCAGGAAAAAAGACATGACAAACGCAAAACGTCTTACACCTAAAGCGTTTGAGGACTGAGCCGGTGAAACGGCTTTGTCAGATAAAAATTGGCCATAATTATCAGCGTATGCTGTGATCATTAATCAGGAGGATAAACAATATGGGAACGATAGGAATCGGAGCTGCCATAATCATGGGACTCGTTGGTCTTGGAATCAGTCTGGGTCAGGGGTATGCACTTTCCAAGGGTCTTGAAGGTATCTCGAGACAGCCCGAGGCTGCAAGCTCGATCCAGACCGCGTTGATCGTTGGTATGGCGATCATGGAGACGATAGGCGTACTGTCATTCGTTATCGCCATAATGCTCGTAGGCAAGATCTGAGCCGGTCTTGCGCTTGTCACAGGAGGAAGCGGCATTGAAAGTCGAAATGTACCAGGGGCTTCTCGAACTGAACTGGAACCTGCTGTTTTCCGCAGTCACGGTTTTGGTGCTCTTTTTGATACTTAAAAAATTCTTCTTTGAAAAAGTCCATAATTTCATGGAAAAAAGAGAGCAGGAAGTTATCGATTCTTTCGAGAATGCAAAAAAAACACAGGAAGAAGCCGACTCTGTACTTGCTGAATACAAATCTCAGCTCAGACAGGCGGAAGCCGAGAAACAGCGCATTATAAAAGAAGCCCGCGCGGATGCTGAGGAACAGGCTTCCGAAATCATGCGCGAAGCCAAAGAAGACATAGATGCGCAGAGAAACCGGTTCAGGATCGAAATGAAGAATGAGAGAACTCAGGCGGAAGAGGAGATCAAGCGTGAAATGAGCAGCATGGTCATCATGGCCGCCAAGAAGGTTCTCGGATCCGAACTGGATGAAGAAAAACAGAAATCTACCATAGAAGCAGCCATGAAGGAAGCGGAGGATAACTATGGCAGCAGATAAGGACGACGGCCGGATAAGGAGACTTTCCGGACTGAATCCGGGCGTAAGTACCCTCATCGAAAAAATAGAGACCGTCAGGGATGAGCTTTCGGAAGAAGCTGAACTCCTGAAACAGGATGAGAACTTCTATAAACTGCTCAATATCCCTGAAGTCGACATGAATGAAAGGATGGAGTGGCTCCGGCACATTTTTGACGGGAGAGTCAGTGAGGAGACCATGGCTTTGCTTTGTATACTGTCGGAACGCATCGGTATGTATGAGTTCTACAGTGACATCCAGGAATATGTCAAGCTTCTTGAGGCGGAAAGAGAAAAGAAAAAGGGAATTATCTATTCTGTGACTCCGTTAGACGAGAAAACCATGGAGAAGTTTACAAAACAGCTCAAGCAGTTTTTTAAGTCAGATGTGGTTCTTGTAAACAGGATAGATCCGGGCATCATCGGAGGTGTACTGATCTCCGTGGACGGAAAACTGATAGATATGTCGTTAAGGAAAAAAATGCAGGATCTCCATCTGTCAATAGATGAAGCACTGAGGAATGAAGGAGACGAATAGAGATGATCGACGTCAAAGAGATCAGCGAAAGGATCCGACGCCAGATTGAAGACTTTGATTTCAATATAGATATCTCCGATTTCGGCACGGTGGTCGAAGTCGGGGATGACGTTGCTTATGTGGACGGTCTCTACAATATCATGTCGGGAGAACTTCTGGAGTTCCCGAGCGGTGTTTACGGAATAGCGCTCAATCTTGAAGCGGATGTGGTCGGTGTCCTGCTTCTTGGTTCCGATACGGATATCAAGGAGGGCGACATCGTACGACCTACCGGTAAACAAGCGGAGGTTCCTGTTGGTGAGGAGTTTTTGGGAAGAGTCGTAGATCCGCTCGGAAATCCAATAGACGGCGGTCCTAAGATCAAACCCAGGAGATGGCGCAACATAGAATCAAAAGCGCCTGATGTACTGGACAGAAGATCCGTATACCAGCCGCTCCAAACAGGCATTAAAGCTATCGACTCGATGATCCCGATAGGAAAAGGGCAAAGAGAACTGATAATCGGCGACCGTCAGACAGGAAAATCAACGGTCGCGGTAGATACCATAATCAACCAGCGCGGAAAAGATGTGATCTGCATCTATGTTGCAATTGGTAAAAAACGTTCAAACGTCGCCAGATTCAGAAAAATCATGATGGATCATGGAGCGTTGGATTACACTATCATAGTATCCGCGACAGCAAGCGACGCTGCGCCTATGCAGTACATAGCGCCTTACGCGGGATGCGCAATGGCGGAATACTTCATGCATAAGGGCAAGGACGTTCTGATAGTTTACGATGACCTTTCGAAACACGCAGTCGCTTACCGCGAGATGTCACTGCTTCTAAGAAGACCGCCGGGACGTGAGGCATTCCCCGGGGATGTTTTCTATCTCCACAGCAGACTTTTGGAACGTGCGGCTAAACTGTCGGACGCGCTTGGCGGCGGTTCCATAACCGCGATACCTATAGTCGAGACCCAGGCGGGAGACGTATCTGCGTATATTCCGACAAATATTATTTCGATAACAGACGGACAGGTGTTCCTGGAATCGGATCTTTTCTTTGCGGGTCAGCGTCCACCGATAAACGCGGGTATTTCTGTATCGCGTGTCGGAGGGAAAGCACAGACAAAGGCAATGAAGAAGGTTTCGAGCAATATCCGTCTCGCGCTTGCCCAATACCGCGAACTGCAGAGTTTCATGCAGTTCGGATCTGATGTCAATCTGGCTACCAGAAGACGTCTTGAAGAAGGCCGTGTGCTGATGGAGGTCCTTAATCAGGATCAGTATCAGCCGATCAGCGTTTCACATCAGGTCATGATTCTTTATGCGGCAGTGAACGGGTATCTGCAGGGTTTTGATTCGGATGAGATAAAAGCATTTGAGAAAAAACTCTGGGAGCACATGGACAAGACTAATCCCGAAGTTGGCCTTATGATGGAACGTGTCGGCGATATGGATAAAACCATGGAAGAGGAACTGATTGCCGGGATCAAAGAAGTTGTGGCAATGATCAGGCCTGAAAGTGAGGATGCCGAATAATGGCGGAGCAGCTCCACAAATTAAAAAGAAGGATGAAGAGTGTCTCCAGCACGCAGAAGATCACTAACGCCATGAAATTTGTGTCGGCCGCGAGACTCAATCAGGCGACCGTAAGGTACAATTTCGTGCGAGAACAGCTTTCGGAAGTAAGATATCTGTTTGGCGCGACTTTGTCAGGGCTTGACGAGCATCTTCCGAAACGGCTTTTCGGCACGCAGGAGGGGCCTACTCTTTATTTAGTCTTTTCTGCTACCAAAGGTTTCTGCGGAAGTTTCAACACGATGATGGACCGCGAGATCGAGAAAGCAGCCGAAGACCCGAACGGGGCTTTGTTCATAACGGTAGGAGAAAAGGGCAGAGACCACTGTGATTATCTGAAGTATCACAGAATCAAGGACGCGGGAGTCGCGACGATGGAGGCTCTTATTTATAGAGAAGCGTTCAAGTTAGCTGAGCTTATCGTTGATATGTACAGAGACCGCGGGATCGGCAGAGCTATTCTTGTTTATCCCAAATACATCAATTCACTCTACTGCGAACCGGGACGTATTCAGCTTATTCCGCTCGAAAAAGATAAACTCCTCAGAGAAGGCGGTGGAAGATTCCCTGAGCCTGAGGTGGAAACGCTCGACATGTATTCTTTTACGAGGGATCTTCTGCTCCAGTACGAGGCGCTGATAATAACGGAAAAGCAGGCAGAGGCTCTCGTGTGTGAACACAGCGCAAGAAGAACGGCGATGAACAACGCGACGGACAATGCTGAAGAAGTAATGGGCAAATTGTCACAGAGATACAACAGAGCGAGACAGACAGAGATTACAAACGAAATCATCGAGATAATCGCTGGCGCTGATGCCCAGCGAAAAACAAGACCGGGGGAGAGCGCGTTTTGATTGACGATAACAAAGGCAAAATAGTACAGGTAATTGGACCGGTAGTGGATATCAGGTTCAATCCGAACAATATACCGGCTATCCTCAACGCCATAGTGGTTGAGAGAAAACGGGGGAAACTCGTTCTTGAGGTCGAGCAGCACATCGGTCACGATATCGTCAGATGTATTGCGCTTGATTCAACGGACGGGTTAAGACGCGGGATCGACGCGTACGATACGGGCGGTCCGATCAAAACACCGGTTGGACCGGAAGTCCTCGGCAGGCTTTTTAATGTGCTTGGAGATCCGATAGACGGTCTCGGTGAAGTGACTGCCGTAAAGTATCTTCCGATACACAGGGAGGCTCCGGATTTCAACGAACTTGAAACAGATGCGGAGATTTTCGAAACAGGAATCAAAGTTATAGATCTGATCGCTCCATATACCAAAGGCGGTAAAGTAGGTCTTTTCGGAGGCGCGGGAGTAGGGAAGACCGTGCTTATCCAGGAGCTGATCAACAATATCGCGCTTGAGCACGGCGGTATTTCTGTGTTCGCGGGCGTCGGCGAACGAACAAGAGAAGGTAATGACCTTTACTACGAGATGAAAGAATCGGGCGTCATCAAAAAGACCGCCATGGTTTTCGGTCAAATGAACGAACCGCCCGGAGCAAGAATGAGGGTGGCGCTCACGGCGCTCACGATGGCTGAGTATTTCCGTGATGAAGAAAACCAGAACGTGCTTCTTTTCATAGACAACATTTTCAGATTCAGCCAGGCCGGCTCTGAGGTCTCGGCGCTGTTGGGCCGAGTACCTTCCGCAGTCGGTTACCAGCCGACTCTTGCCACGGAGATGGGCGCGCTCCAGGAACGTATCACATCGACGACAAGAGGCTCGATAACATCCGTGCAGGCCGTATATGTTCCTGCGGACGACCTTACAGACCCGGCTCCGGCAGCAATGTTCTCGCACCTTGACGCGACCACAGTTTTGTCGCGTGACATAGCCGAACTCGGTATTTATCCTGCGGTAGATCCGCTTGAATCGACGTCAAGGATAATCGACCCGAACATTGTGGGAGAAGTGCATTACGAAACAGCGAGAAAGGTCCAGGAGATACTCCAGAAATACAGGGAACTCCAGGACATCATTGCGATACTCGGTATAGACGAGCTGTCCGACGATGACAAACTGACTGTTGCGAGAGCGAGAAAAGTCCAGAGGTTCCTGTCACAGCCTTTCCATGTCGCGGAACAGTTTACGGGTATGAAAGGAAAGTATGTGCCGGTCGGCGAGACTGTAAGGGGTTTCAAAGAAATACTGGACGGGAAATGCGACGATATACCTGAGGATATGTTCCTGTTTGCGGGAAGCATAGATGATGTATATGACAAGTATTATGGCGCTTCAAAAGAACGCGGCGCCAGAGTCGGAGAAAACGAATGGTTAAAACAGCCAGGTTACTGATACTGACGCCTGAAGAAGTTTTCTTCGAGGACGACATAGCTGAGCTGGTGATTCCTGTGATCGGCGGGAAAGAAGGTTTTCTTCCCAACCGTCAGCCTGTCATGAAACTCATGACGAAAGGCGACGTCAAGATCACGATGCCTGACGGGGAAGTAAAAATCGCCGAGATCAAAGGCGGTCAGTTCGTCATGTCGAAAGAGATACTCATGTATATCCCCGAACTGAAGTGGAAGCAGCAATGAACGGCACAGTTAAAAAATCCGTTATCTTCGGTTTGATATATGGTTTGATATTAAGCGCGGGAGCTTTCTTCTTTGTGGAGAACAGAGCTCCTTTTGTCTTGGGCGTGTGGGGAGGGATATGCGCGTCTTATCTTAATCTGGCGCTGCTCAAGCTGGCGGTGCCGATGTTTGTCCAGAAGAAGCAGGCGGTCTTTGCGGTTTTTATATATGTCGGAAGGATCGCTATATATGGACTTGGGATATATCTGAGCGTCAAAGCCGGTGAGCAGGCAGCGATCGGGTTTGCTCTCGGAGCGCTGGGGCTGATACCGGCGGTTGTCACAATGAAGAATAGAGTGTCGTTTTTGGGTTCGGACAACAAAGAAAAGATGCAAAAATAGGGCTTTGTTTCATATTCTGAAATGATAAAGGATACCCGTTAAGAATACGTTTGGAATAGTGTTTTTTTCAGAGTGCAGAAGGTATCGTAATATTGACTTTTTTGCTGATTTCTATATAATTATTATGTTGGCATGTAACATGCCACTCTTATGATGTTTAGTTGTTGCAGCAGTGTTTCAAAGGGAGACGATAGAATGAATACATATTTCTCAGAAGAGCAATTGGCACTGAAAGAGAGAGTTGCAAAATTCGCTGCAGAAGTACTTGCGCCGGAAGTTGGCAGGATTGATAAGGAAGGCTTCGATATGGAGCATTACCGTAAGGTCATGGCATCCGGTCTTGTAGCAGTAGCAGTACCTAAGGCAGATGGCGGAGAAGGAATGGGAACAGTCGGCAGATGCATCGTCCTGGAAGAGATGAGCAAGGTCGATCCTTCTACGGCACTGTCTTTTTTGGTCGGTGGAATGGGAATGTATGCCACATCCGCTTCCGACGAGCTTAAAGAAAAGTATTATTATCCGTGGGTAAGAGGAGAGATCCTTCCGGCGTTCGCGCTTACCGAACCCGGCGCAGGCTCCGATGTATCGTCTGTTAAGACGACTGCGGTAAAAGACGGTGACGAATATGTTCTGAACGGTGTCAAGACACTCATCGTAAACGGCAAGAGCGCAGACGTGCTGAATGTTTACGCCATCACCGATACAACGGTCAAGACATCCAAGGGAATGAGCGTATTCGCTGTTCCGACAGATCTTCCGGGAATCAGTGTAAGAGTACAGGATATGATGACTCTCCGCGGATCGGAAGTTGCTGAGATCACATTCACAGACTGCAGAGTTCCCGCGGCAAATCTCGTAGGTGAACTCGGTAAAGGCTTTGCTTATGCCATGGGCGGTATCGCAGGCGGAAGAATCAACGCGGCAGCATGCTCGATCGGCATCGCGGACAGCGCGGTTGCAGACGCTGTCAGATACGCCAACACACGCGTACAGTTCGGAAAACCGATCAGCGCGAACCAGGCAATCGCACACCAGATCGCCAAGATGGAGTGCAAACTTGAAAGCGCGAGAGCACTTCTTTACAAAGCGGCCGACATGATCGACCACGGAGACAAAGATGCAGGTGTATTCGCTTCCATCGCAAAGAGAGAAGCTACCGACGCTGCTCAGTACTGCGCTGACAACAACCTGATGATCCACGGCGGAATCGGATGCACGACAGAGTGCATCGCAGAGAGGATCTACAGGGATGCTCACGCGGCACGTATCTATGACGGAACATCCGACATTCTCGATCTTATCGTCGCGCGTTATATGCTCGGTTAAGAGCAGCGCGCACGCTTAGATAGTACATACAGTACATAATTATTTATCATTATTATAAGGAGGTTTCTGATGAAAAAAAGAGTTGTCATGACAGGAACGCTCGGCGTCATGAATGAGGCTAGCATTGCTATGATCAAAGGCTTTGTTGAAGAAAGAGCTGACGTAGAGTTTGAGTTCCTGTTCGACGCACCGCAGACTGGTGAGGATGAGAAAAAACTTATCGAAGCAGCAAAAGGCGCAGAAGTTCTCATCACACAGTATCAGTTTATGACTGAATCCCTTTATGACGCGCTTCTTCCTGAGCTGAAGGCAGTCATTGCATACGGAGTAGGTTACAACTCGGCTAACCTGCCCGTCGCTACAGAAAAAGGCGTCTATGTAATCAATGTTCCTGATTACTGCATGGAAGAGGTTGCTCTCCACGTAGTAACACTCATCCTCGCGATGGTAAGAAGAATTCCTAACCTCGAGAGATGGGTCAGAGAAGGAAACTGGGGCGGCGGCTACAAAGCTATGGCTCCGGTAAAACGTTTCTCGACAAGCACAGTAGGTATCTATGGATACGGCAGAATCGGCCAGTATGTAGGCAAGTTCCTCTCCGGATTCGGATGCAGAATCATCGCTTTCGATGCAGTTATTCCTGATGAAGATATCAGAAAAGCCGGCGCAGAACCGGTCGACTTCGACACACTGCTCGCTGAGTCCGATATCCTGACACTTCAGGTTCCGCTGATCCCGCAGACAGCAAGACAGTTCACTCTGGACGTCTTCAAGAAGATGAAGCCTTCGGCAATCTTCGTAAATACATCCCGCGGCGCGCTCACGATTCCTGATGATCTGTACACAGCTCTCACGACAGGTGAGATTGCTTATGCAGCTATCGATGCGTATGAGACGGAACCTCCGCAGGGCATCGAAGAAAAGATCAAGGAACTCCCGAACGTTCTTTCGACTCCTCATGTTGGATACTATTCGGATGACGCGCTTGTTGAGCTCATGGTCAAGACAGCTGAAGAGGCTGCACGCGTAGTCAAGGGCGAGCGTCCCAAGAACCTCGTTAACAAAACACTCTGGAAAGACTGATCAAAAGGGTCTATTAGGAGGGAGAATTAATGAAATTTGTTAACAACATTGAAAA
>JAFOKI010000280.1 GCA_017419895.1 Eubacterium sp.
GGCGAGTGCACTGTTCCGACAGAAGAGGCCGCGCCTGAACTGTCAGTCACAAAGACTGCGGGCGATACCACTAACGTAAAAGTCGGAGACACATATACTTACGGCGTGATCGTCAAGAATACTGGTAATGTAACGATAATCGTTGACAGGATCGAAGATACGCTCGTCAGTGTCCAGACAGAGGCATTCGAGCTTGCGCCGGGTGATGAGAAAGCGTTCACCTACAGGTACACGACGACTCAGGACGATGTAGACAACGGTCAGATCGAGAACACTGTAACCTTCTATGGACTCACACCGAAAGAGGATGAGATCACCGGAACGGATACATGCATCGTCAAGACCATGCCGCAGAATGCTGAACTCACAGTCGAGAAATCGTCTGACAAGACAGCTGACGCAGCAGTAGGCGATAAGATCACTTACACGGTTAAAGTAACGAACAGCGGTAATGTAACAGTTACGGATATCACGGTTGAGGATACGCTCGTAACGATCGGCCAGGCTGCGTTCAAACTCGCTCCGGGTGAGTCGAAGACATTCACCTATTCGTACACAGTGACGCAGGCGGATGTCGATTCCGGTAAGGTCAAGAATACAGCTTCTGCAGAGGGTAAAGATCCTAAGGGCGGAAATGTTGAAGACACAATGACTCTCGTTGTCACGACTGAAGGTTCCGATGCGGACGATGCTATCAGAGTGACCAAGACCGCAGACAAGACAAAGAACGTCGAAGCAGGCGAAACGGTCAAGTACACGGTAACTGTTGAGAACACAGGTGTTGAAACTATCAACAACATCAGCATCGATGACTCTCTCACGGATATCGACGCCGACAAATTCAGCCTTGCACCGGGTGCCAAGAAGACATTCAAGTACAACTACAAGGTAACCAGAGGCGATGCTGAGGATGGAAAGGTCACTAACGTAGCGACTGCCAAGGGAACAACAAGCACCGGTAAGAAGGTCAAAGATACCGATAAGGTAACTGTAACGACTAAGAAGCCGGGCGGCGGTGGCGGCGATAATCCGGGACCTGGTCCTGGTCCTGGTCCGGGACCGGGACCGGATGATGACGATCCGGATGACGGCGATGATACACCGGATGATGGCGGAAGAAATGTTAATCCGCCGGATGATGGCGGCGATGATGAAACTGTCATCGACGACGATCCTATCCCCGGAACCGACCCGACACCGATCGACGACGAACCGGTACCTCTCGCCGGAGGAGTATGGGCTCTGATCAACCTGATCGCGGCAATACTCACAGCACTTGGAGCTATAATCGCACTCTTCTTCAGAAAGAAGAAAGAGGACGAGGAAGATGCGAACGCGGCGGCAGCTGACGCGGCTTCGGCAGCAAATACTGCTGCGGCGGCCAATACGGCAAATGCATCGAGGAGTGAAGATAACAAAGAAGCTTCGCAGAAGCGCAAGATGCTCATCTCCAAGATCCTCGGAGTGATAGCAGCAGTCGTCAGTATAGTAGTCTTCATCCTGACAGAGGATATGTCGCTTCCGATGGTACTCGTCGACAAGTGGACGATCCTCATGGTCATCATCCTGGTAGTCCAGATCGTTATGGCTGTACTCACCAAGAGATTCGGCAAGAACGATGATGACGATCAGAACGGTGAAGGACCGGAAGCTCAAGCGAACGCTTGATGACACTGATTGGACCGCAAAGGGTTTATCTAAATGAATAAAACAGAGGAGATCCATCAGGGTCTCCTCTGTTTGTGTCTTTAGCAGATAGCACAAAGCCTCCGGCCGTTATGACCGGAGGCTGTTTTACTCATTTGAGCCGTGATACGAATGCATCAGGCTTTGTTCTCAAAGAATACATTGGTGTCGAATATCGAAGTTATGAGAGAGTGGAGCTCTGCTTTTATTCTCTCGCGCGGATACTGCTTCACGTCTGCTTCATAGTAAAATCCGCAGATACCGGCAATGAGGAACGCGCTTATCTGGCTCATCCTGTAGTGGGGAAGGTAATCCCTTTCAAGCTCACGTTCGAGTTTTTCAATCGTGTGGATGAAGAACTGGAAGTACGAAAAGACGATTTCCAGGTTATCACGGTTCATGGCAAGGCTGATCAGGTTGCCACTCGTGTCAGGGAGAAACACATCGTTGTTTTCCTCCAGCACGTAGATCATCGCGTCTATGATGTTGTTGTGGACGACTGTCGGTGTGTTGGATTGTTCACCTGAGGCGAGCTTGAGCTGATTGTATTTTTCGATCAGCATGGACTCCATGTCGAGTACCATATCGTCGAGCAGATCGTATTTATCGTCATAATATGTATAGAAAGTGATGCGGCTCGTATTGGCTCTGTCACAAAGCTCTTTTACCGTGATCTGTCTGAAAGGTTTTTCAAGAAGCAGTTCACGTAGGCTTTGCTTGAGCATGCTTTTGGTTTTAATGACTCGTCTGTCAGTCTTTCCAGCAGGTTCTTTTGGCATTGTTTTTTATCCCTTTTGTATTATTCTGGCTGCCGCTGATACGAAGAAATGGTTTTTCTCGGGTTAGCGGACTTTGTTAAAAAAAATATTATTTCTATTTTTCAACGTTTTTTGTGTTGACTGCCGCAAAATAAGGGTATATTATTGAATATAATAGAAACAAAGATAATTTAACACGTGTAAGTTATTTAGTCAAGTGTTATTAAACATATTTCGCGTTTCGTTTAAACATGATATGGGCGGCATCAGATGGAACGGCTGGATTTGTATGGACAAGATCGTGCCCGACGCGAACGAAGCTTTGTTAAGTAAGTATATATAATATAGAAGGAAGTTGTTGGAGGACAGTACAAAAATGAAAGGCCTTTATCTGAAACATGCTGCACAGAGAAAAGCTTTTGAAACGGCCATGAATATCGCTTTCAGCAGAGCCATCAAGAACAAAGGCGAGGGTTATGCGGGTATAGTGGATGCCATGGAAAAACTCCTGGGAGATGCATGGCCCGAAGGAGCTTTCGATACATTGAGAGAATCGCTCGGAAAAGGCGGTAAATGGACTCAGTATTTCGACAACATGCTTGAGTACGCCGATGTGGAATA
>JAFOKI010000281.1 GCA_017419895.1 Eubacterium sp.
GATCTGCCAATAGGATTGACCGGCAGCCTTGAGTTTCAGTATGAATTCTTTCGCTTCATTTGAGAATTTTCCCTGACCGTATCTTGAGGGAAGTGAAAATACCGGGAGCAGAATGCCGCTTTTTCTCATTTTGTCCACCGCCTTGAAAAGATGCAGAACTCTAAAATTATCCTACTAATATTATGGACTTCCGGCGGTGGTTTTTGCAACTGTTTTTTCAGCTGCCGCGTGTGTAAAACTGATAGACGATACCGCAAAAAAACGATATAATAATCAATAAGGTTTTTTTCGGCAACAAAGCCGCCCCCGGCGCTTACGCTTGCCGGCGGGAAAACAAATAAAACGAAAGGTAATACAAGGTAACATGGAACTGGAACTTAGAACACTGCACAGAAACGCCGAAAGCTACGGCGGACAGGAAGTCACGGTAAAAGGATGGATCAGACAGAACAGAAACTCGAACGAATTCGGATTCCTCGCGCTGAACGACGGAACATTCTTCACACCGGTGCAGATAGTATATGAGAAGAAAAAACTGGAGAACTACGACGAGATCGCCGCGCTTAATCTTTCGGCTGCCGTCATGGTAAAGGGAAAAGTAGTACTTACACCGGACAACAAGAAACAGAGCTTTGAGATAAACGCTGATGAGATCACTGTGGAAGCGACATCCGATCCGGATTATCCGCTCCAGAACAAGCGTCACTCGATGGAATTCCTGAGAGAGATCGCGCATTTAAGACCCAGGAGCAATCTATTCTCGGCTGTGTTCCGCGTGCGCTCGCTCGTCGCCTTCGCGATTCATAAGTTCTTCCAGGAACAGGGCTTTGTTTACGTACATACACCGATCATTACCGGAAGCGATGCTGAAGGCGCAGGCGAGATGTTCAGGGTCACGACTCTCGATCCGCTCGCGCCGCCGCGCACGGAAGAGGGAACAGTGGACTGGTCTAAGGATTTCTTCGGCAAGTCTGCGAACCTCACGGTCAGCGGCCAGCTCGAGGGTGAGATTTTTGCGATGGCATTCCGCAATATCTACACGTTCGGACCGACTTTCCGCGCGGAGAACTCGAACACTGCGCGCCACGCTTCAGAGTTCTGGATGATAGAACCGGAAATGGCGTTCTGCGACCTCGAGGGTGACATGGAGATCGCCGAAAGGATGGTAAAATACATCCTGAACTACCTGCTCGAGAACGCTCCGGAGGAGATGGCATTCTTCAACCAGTTTGTTGATAAAGGTCTTCTGGACCGACTTACGCACGTTGCGACGTCAGACTTCGAACGGGTTTCGTATACTAAGGCAGTCGATATCCTGCAGAAATCGGGAGCCAAGTTCCAGTATCCCGTTGAGTGGGGCATCGATCTTCAGACTGAGCATGAGAGATATCTTACCGAGACGGTATTCAAAAAGCCGATTTTTGTCACGGATTATCCGAAAGACATCAAGGCGTTCTACATGCGCCTCAATGACGACGGCAGGACAGTCGCTGCTGCCGACATGCTCGTTCCGGGCATCGGCGAGATCATCGGGGGAAGCCAGAGAGAAGAGCGGCTCGATATCCTCGAAAGCAGGATAAAAGAGCTCGGTATGGACCTCAAGGATTATTGGTGGTATCTCGAGCTCCGCAAGTACGGCGGAGTGAAACATGCGGGATACGGCCTCGGTTTCGAGCGTATGATTATGTACGCGACAGGCGTAAGCAACATCCGCGACGTGATCCCGTTCCCGAGGACACCGGGCAACGCTGAATTCTAATAGCATAACAGCATAACAAAGCCTGGGGCTTCGCCGCGCGGAGCGCCGGGCTTTTTGTTTTGTCGTAATTCGCCGCGGGGGCAGAGCCCCCGCGGCTTTGTTAATCTGCAGGAAGAATGCATGTCTTTGCTGCAAATTAATTGAAAAAATAGTGGATAATAATACGCGGAAGTGCACTTCTCAAATTATTGTGACGCTTTTTATGACGCTTTGTCGGCAATAATATGTGTGTAAGAAGAAAACAGAAACACATTGCGGCGGAAGCTGAAGAAAGGCGGAAAAAATGAAAAGAATAGCAACACTCGTGATCGTCATCATGATCCTCCTCGGAGCCTGCACAGCAGTTTTCGGCGCAGCGAAAAATACTATCAAATACAACGCGAACGGCGGAAAAGGCACAATGACGCAGACGTCCGTAAAATCCGGAGCTTCCGCAAAACTGAGAGCGAACTCCTTCAAAAAAGCGGGCTACACATTCGCGGGATGGTCGAAGAGCAAATCGGGAAAAGCCCAGTACAAGAACAAGGCTTCCGTTAAAACAAAGAAAAACATCACACTGTACGCTGTATGGACAGCAAACACTTACACAGTAAGCTACAGCGCGAACGGCGGATCCGGCTCGATGCAGAAATCAAAAGCCACATACGGAACTGCCCTCAGATTAAACGCCAACACATTCACAAAGACAGGTTACACATTCCATTCATGGTCTGAATCCCCGAAAGGAACAGCAGCTTACTCGAACAGACAGACGGTTAAGAACCTCACATCGAAAGATAAAGATAACGTTACTCTCTACGCCAGGTGGAACCCGAACACATACAAAATCAAGTTCGAAGCGAACGGCGGAAAAGGCTCGATGGAAGCCGGAACATACACATACGATCAGAAAGAAGAATTACCGGAACATGGATTCGTCCGTACAGGATATGAGTTCCAGGGATGGAACACAAAGGCCGACGGAAACGGCACTTCTTTCAAAGAACTCGCGCAGGTCAAAAACCTTACAGAAAAGAATAACGGAACTGTTGCACTGTACGCGCAGTGGAAAAAGCTTTCGAACGACGCGGCTTCCGTAGGAGCAGCTAAAGACCTGGCAAGATACCTGGTAAAAGAAAACAGAAAATCTGACCTCTCCAAAGGCGGATTCACATGGGACGCTGAGCGCAAGACCAGAAGCTGGACATACTACAACGGAATGTTCATGCATTCCCTGATGAGACTCGACTCCGGCAAATACAGAGATTACGTAGAGCAGTTCTACGATGACAATCTCAGCGAAGACGGAACACCGGTAAAGTTCATCACAGGTGAGCTCGATTCGATGGCAGGCGGAATGGGACTCTTCGACATCCTGACAAAAGACAACAACAAATACAGCAAAGCGGTCCAGTACCTCTACACACACCTTGAAAACCAGGTTTACTTCTCCGAGTGCGGCGGCAACTTCACACATAAGCAGAACCCGGACAAAACAGCGAAGAAAAACTGGGAAACTTACAGAATAGGCCTTGACGGTCTCTACATGGGAACAGTATTCCTCCTTAACTGCGCGAAAGCGATCGACGAAGGAAAACTCACTTTGGTAGATTCCGACGGTAACGAAGTGACTTCGGCAGAGCTCTACGAAGCATCTTACGAAAGACTCGCATGGGTCGGACACACAATGTTCGATAACAACTCAGGCCTCATCAATCACGGATGGGATCCGATGAGAAACAAAGGAAACGGCTGCTTCTGGACAAGAGGATCCGGATGGTATGTGGTTGCTCTTACAGAAGCGATGGACATGATCCCGAACGGTTCTTACGTTCGCGAACTTGAAAAGATCGCAGGCAAGATCTTCAACGGCATGGAAGAGTATCTCGACAACGGAATGTGGAGAAACGTAACTAACAGAGGCGCGGAACTTTCCGGCAATAAACTTGAAACATCCGGATCGGCATGCTTCGCATACTCGATGATGCGCGCAGCAAACAAAAAACACGTAAGCGGAAAATACTACGCGATGGGAAAAAGCGTATACAACAAGATCGTCTCCGAGAAACTCGACGGAACAGAACTGAATGACATCCTGAAGGCTTCCGGCGTTTACGAAAACGACGCACAGTATATGCTCGAAGGGTATGTAACAAACGAAGCGAAAGGAGTCGCACCGTTCTTCCTCGCAGCCTCCGAGATCGCACACTGATCAAACAGACCGGCAAATACAATACAAATCAGCAAAGCATCAAAACAGACCGGCAAAGAAATGATACCGTGTCAACGTAATCCATGCTTTCTGAATTATCGATAAAGCCAGGCTTTTCAGGAGCCTGGCTATTTGATTCTGATGTGACGCTTCAATGTCTCTCACAGGAAAGACATACCGGGTCTGCTTCCGGTATGAGTTTTTAATTATTGCTGAGTAAAAACCGGAAAAAATGCAACTAATAAGTAGTAGATAGTGTTTCCGTACACCGGGAACTAAATGGAATGAAACATACCTGTGATAACGCGCTGAGTGAGGAGATGTGTCATAGGCGCGCGAAAGGAGTTAGTGGTTATGGTAGAGAAGCGAAGATTTGACGGGAAGGCAAGGCTTTTTGCCGTGATTCTCGGTATTGTGACAGTGCTGGCTTTGTTGCCGCTGACAAACGGGTACAAAACTCACGCGGACAGCACTGATTTTTATGTTCCGTTAACTATAACGAGCGGATTCAACATAGACGGTATATATGATAATGGAAGTGAAAACAATGAGTCTGAGCTTGACAGTGCCGGATACTGTTACTACTCAGTTCCAAACAAAGCCGGGTCACTTCCGGCCGATGGTCTGATCACAACCAATACCGGAAGGTATTTTCAGCTGGCTGATTATACGGGAAAGAATGTCACGCGTATTGCGAACAAGACCGATTCATATACTCTTGAATTCGATGAGGCGAGTACCGGAAAGTACAAAAAGCTTGCTTTTCTTGTGACCGGAGGCAACAATGGCGGAACACTTAGATATACTATAAATTTCAGTGCCTCCGGCAGTACGCCCGGATCTGTTACGGGAACATTTAGTGTGCCGGACTGGTATTCAGGAAGTGAATCCATAAAAGTATATAGGTGCGGAAGATATGATTTGGGTTCAAGGTTTCCGTATGATACGCAAGAAAACTTCGGCTTGTTCGAATGCCTGGTCACTATTCCGGATGGATACCAAGCCTATAATGTCAACTCAGTTGTCGTGAAGGCAGATTCATTAACCAGTGTTGACAGCACGATATGTATTTTCGGTATTTCCGGTATAGCCGATTCGAGCAATTGCACAGTTTTATTCAATGGAAACGGTGGAATTCCTGCCGTGAAAAAAATGACTGCAGTTTTGGACGGGACGATCATTCTCCCTGAGGCGGAGTGGTATGGACATACGTTCAACGGATGGTACGATGGTGAGACCAAGGTTGGCGAAGGCGGTACACAATACACCGTCACAAAGAATACCGTTCTGACCGCGGATTGGACGGACGGTTATTATATCTGGGGTGATCAGAACTACGGCAGATATACGGAACCTGTTAAGTTGTATAAACTTGATGACGGTACGTTTGGGAAACCGGAAAGGGAAGATTGGGAGTTTGCCGGATGGGCAGCTTCACCGGCGGGACAGATCATACCCGACAGCCAGCTCGTTTCCGGAGAAACATATTATGCAAAATGGATCAAGGGCGCATATTACATTTATATCCAGGATATACAGGTAACCGCTGAAAACTGCGGAGATATTCTTGGTGACGGTAAAGTGTCATTTGACAGAGTGACCGGGAAGCTCACTTTGAACAATGCCGTTATAAAAATAAACGATTTTGCAGGAGATGTTTTTGCAGCCGGCATATATATGGATGAGGATATCCCGGGATTCAGTATTGAGCTGAAAGGGACAAATAAAATCACACAGAGCGCAGGGATAAGAAATGAAGGTATATATGGTATAGGTTTTTTCTCTGACTGTGAGATAAAAGGGAGTGGCTCGCTTGATATAGTAATGGATCAACCTGCTGTGGCCGTAGAGGCATATGGATTGTATGCAGAAGGGAATATCACGATTGACGGCGCGAAGGTCAGCATAAATGCCGGAGTAGGAACTGATTGCACATTCGGGGTATGCATCGATAGCGATGATTATGAGCATGAAAATCTTATACTGAAAAATGGTGCGACACTGATATCCAATACGACAAAAGCTGCAAGCGATGGAGATGACAATTTTGCTGTAGTAATTGGCGCAGAGCTGAGAGTTGACAAAACTTCGTATTTCGAGGCTATCGGTAAGGGTCATGCGTTGAAAGTCAGCAGTTTTGAAGAAGACACTTTGGATCTCGGCGCATTGGTAAATTATGCAGCTTCAAAAAACAAAGCCGATCCGTGGGACTACAGGGAGCTGTATACATACAGATATTTCCGCATGCCGTATGATCATAAGCATATATGGGATGCAGGGAAGATCACCAAACAACCGACGGTAACTGCAGATGGTGTGAAGACATTTACGTGTGTCCAGTGTAATGAAACAAGGACCGAAGCGCTCCCGAAAACCGGCGGTTCAGACGGCACAGCATTCGGGCCGGGAGCATCAGCCGTGTCTGCTGAGGCGGCTATCCTTGCGCTCACAAACGACAAGGATCCCAAAGGAACTGTATTCGGAACACTCCAGTTCAAAGCATCCAAGATCAAGGCAGCAAGTATCAAGCTCACTTGGAAGAAGGCGGCCGGAGCCAAGCAGTACGTCATATACGCAAACGCATGCGGCAAGGGTAAGAAATACCAGAAACTCGCGACCGTGAGCGGAACGTCAACGACGGTCAAGAAGGTCGCCGGCAAGAAACTCAAGAAGGGGACATATTACAAGTTCCTGATGGTTGCAGTCGACGCAAACAATAAGGTGGTAACGACTTCTAAGACCGTACACGCGGCTACAACCGGCGGCAAGGTTGGCAATCCGACAAAAATCACTACTAAAGCTAAGAAGAACAAAGTAACTGTCAAGGTCAAGAAGACGTTCAAACTCGCTGCAAAACAGGCGGGCAAGAAAATCAAGAAACACCGCACGGTAAGCTACGAGACTTCGAACGCTGCCGTTGCGACAGTCACAGCCAAGGGCGTGGTCAAAGGTATCAAGAAGGGTAAATGTAAAGTCTACGCATATGCCCAGAACGGAGTGTGCACAGTGATCAATGTAACGGTCAAGTAATCGATCGGACAAAACAAAGGCCGGAAGGGTGAACCTTCCGGCCGTATTTCTTTTTGTGTAAGCAGTCAGCGCAGTCTATCTGAAGAACTCATTCACGGCAGCGATAACTTTGTCCGTGTCAGCCTCAGTCATGTCAGCGTAGAGAGGCAGTCTTAGCACGCGGTTTCCGAGGTCTTCCGTGACTGGGCAGTCCTCGGCTTTGTTGCCAAGGCGGCGGCCCATCGGAGCGGAGTGGAGGGGTACGTAGCAGATGTAAGCCATGATCCCGCGCTCTTTCAGGAAGTCCACGAGGCGTGTGCGGGTATCGTCTGTCGGCAGCACGATGTTGTACATGTGACCGTTATGCTCGGCATAATCAGGAACTATCGCGAGCCTGAGATCGCCGCGGTCTTCGAGCGGCTTGAGCTGTTCGTGGTAAGCGTTCCAGACGCGCATCCTCTTGTCCATGATCTCGTCGTATCTGTCGAGCTGCGCGCTCAGGATAGCGGCGAGGACGTCGGACGGAAGGAACGAGGAACCGATATCGTGCCAGGTGTATTTGTCTGTCCAGCCTTTCAGGACCTGCCGGCGGTTGGTTCCTTTTTCGCGGATTATCTCGGCGCGGTCGAGGTATTTTTCTTCGTTGAGTACTATCGCTCCGCCTTCGCCCATGACATAGTTCTTGGTCTCGTGGAAAGAGAAGCAGCCGAACTCGGAAAGCGTGCCGGCCCAACGGCCTTTGTATTTCGAGCCGATCGCCTGGGCGGCGTCTTCTATGACGAACAGCCCGTGCTTGTCAGCGATCGCATTGATCACGTCCATGTCGCAGGGAATGCCCGCGTAGTCGACGCAGTAGATTGCTTTTGTGTTTGGCGTGATCAGGGATTCTATAAGGTTCTCATCCATATTGAACGTGTCCGGTCTGATATCGCAGAACACAGGCTTGGCTCGCCTGAGAAGGAACGCGTTGACTGTCGATGAGAATGTGAAGGAGGGGACGATGACTTCGTCGCCCGGGTCCAGATCGATAAGTATCGCCGACATCTCGAGCGCCGTGGTGCCGGAGGTCGTGAGCAGGATGTCCTTGATCCCGAAACGTTCCCTGATCTGCTCATAAACACGCATCGTATATTTTCCGTCGCCAGAAAGCTTACTGTTGCGCATCGCGTCTATCACGTAACGCTCTTCGAGATCTGTTATCGTGGCTTTGTTGAAAGGTATCATTTCTTTTCCCCCTGTTGATTTTCAGCCTTTTCCCATATGTTTGAAAGGTGCCGGTTATACAGTTACTCAGTCTTTGTCGAATGCCCTTATTGCGTCTATTCTCAGTGCCTGACGGAAAATCGCGTGATCGGCGGGATCGGGCATACCCTCTGAAAGAATCTGCTCGCGGGTTTTCTGCTCGTCCGCTTCAAGTTCCGCCGCGATTTTTTCAGCCGCGCGGCACTTTTCCACAAAGAGTTCTATCGAGTGCAGGAATTGGTCGTCTTCCGCAAGTTTGACCTGCTTCTCGTCAGTCGACGTCCTTATCGTTATTTCCGGAACAAAGCCCGCTCCCGCGGTAAATATCCTCGGCGCGATCAAAGTCGCTTTGCTCCCCCATACCTCAAGTGTGCACTGGTACGCGTTGTCCATGCCGAACGAGA
>JAFOKI010000040.1 GCA_017419895.1 Eubacterium sp.
CTCTGGATACCGGTGTTCATGTACGCTTCGTTGTCGTAGCAGACGTATACCATGTCGTGACCGCGCTCCATGGCGCCGGAGAGCGACTGGAATCCTATATCGTATGTACCGCCGTCTCCTCCGAAGGCGATGAATTTCCATGTGTCATCGAGTTTTCCGCGTTTTTTCATGGCTTTGTAGGCAGTTTCGACACCGGACATGGTCGCGCCCGCGTTTTCGAACGCGTTGTGTATGAAACTGTCGTTCCATGCGGTATACGGATACATGAAGGTCGAAACCTCAAGGCAGCTCGTCGCGGAGCAAACGACTGCTTTGTCTTCCGGCTTGAGCGCGCGAAGCACTGCGCGGACAGCTACAGGAGAACCGCAGCCGGCGCACATGCGATGGCCGCCGGAAAAACGCTCTTCAGCGTTCAGTTGTTCTTTTAAACTATATGTCATAGTGATCTCCTTTATTCACGCACTTCGAGATAACGCTGTGTCTCGCCTGTTACTCCCGTCTTAACGATTTCAGCGAGGTCGCCGAATACTTTTTCTATGCTCTCGACACGTACGTCTCTTCCGCCAAGGCCGTATACGTAGTTGATCCCGGTCGGGAATGCTTTTCCGGCAGCGTAGAGAGAAGCAGTGACGTCAGCGTAGAGCGGGCCGCAGTGCGCGTTGTAACTGTCTGATTTATCCATTACGGCAAAAGCCTTGACTCCGGAGAGCGCTTCCGCGATCTCTTCGGCAGGGAACGGACGGTAGCATCTGATCTTGATGAGTCCGGCTTTTACGCCTTTTGCTCTTAGCCTCTTGATCGCTTCCTTGGCTGTTCCTGCGGATGAACCGATGATCACTACAGCGATCTCGGCATCGTCCATCTCGTATTTCTCGATGAGTCCGTATTCACGTCCTGTGAGCTCGCCGAATTCTTTTCCGACGCTCTTCACTACACCGATCGCATCCTTCATGGCCTGCGCCTGGAGACGCTTGGCTTCCATGTAGTATACGGGTGTCGCGTACGCTCCGACGGACATCGGTTCATCTTTGTTGAGGAGATAATGCTTGGGTTCATATTCACCCACGAATTTTCTGACAGTCTCAGTCTCCTCGAGTTCTATATTCTCAATGGCGTGCGACGTGATGAATCCGTCCTGGCAGCACATGATCGGAAGTCCTACGGCTTCTCCGATCCTCATCGCCTGGAGCATGTTGTCGTACGCTTCCTGGTTGGTCTCCGCGAACATCATGAGCCATCCCGAATCGCGCTCAGCCATTGCATCCGAATGGTCATTGTTGATATTGATCGGGCCCGAAAGAGCTCTTAAGCTGACCGCGAGCGTGATAGGCAGCCTGTCGGACGCCGCGACGTAAAGCATCTCTGTCATATAACAAAGTCCGCATGACGAGGTCGCGCTTATCGCTCGTACGCCAGCCGCTTCCGCGCCTATGCAGGCCGACATGGCGGAATGCTCGGACTCTACCGCAATGAATTCGGTGTCAACTTCTCCATTGTCAACGTAAGAGGAGAAGTACTGGGGAATCTCTGTGGACGGTGTGATCGGGAATGCTGCCATAACGTCCGGATTGATCTGTTTGAAAGCGTAAGCGACGGCTTCGTTTCCTGAAAGTCTTTCTCTGATACCCATCATTCCGCCTCCTCTTCGAACTCATTCGCGACCATTTTTATGGCGTCGAACGGACATACGTTGGCGCAGATCCCGCAGCCTTTGCAGAAATGATAATTGAACGGACCCCTTTTCCCATCCGTTACAGGAATGGAAACGTCGGGGCAGCAGGGTGCGCAAAGCAGACACTGGCGGCACTTATCCCAATCGATTATGGGCTTTTTGGTGCGCCATTCGCCGGTGGCGACGACTGCCGATGTCCCGCTTCCGTAGATGACGCAGCCTGGGGTTATGTCCTGCCACGTCACGTCCGGGCCGAGTTTTGATATATCGTACTGTGACATTATCCTTTTACCTCCTCCATTGCGCGTCTCAGGGCTTTTCTGTTGCCTTCGATCACATCAGGTTTTGTCTTGAACTTGTGCTCGAACGATTCCTCCATGTCGGTAAGGAACTGCTGCGCGTCAAGCACGCCGCTAACCTTGACAATGGCGCCGAGCATCGGTGTGTTCGGGAAAACCGCGCCGAGCTCTTCCGCGGAAATGCGGTCGGCATCGATCGTGCAGACACGCCCTTTGTATCCTCTGAGGAGCGGTCTTATCTCTTCCGGGCTCTTACCCGTGTTTACTACTATTGCTCCGTTTTCCTTAAGCCCGGCAGCGCAGTCGACTGAAGCCAATAGGCTCTCGTCTACGACTACCACGAAATCGGGTTCGTAGATATTTGAGTGTACAGTCATTCTTTCTGAACTGATCCTGTTGTAGGCTGTGATCGGAGCGCCCATTCTCTCCGGACCATACTCGGGGAATCCCTGTACGTATTTTCCCGATCCGAACGCAGCGTCCGCCAAAAGCAGCGATGCGGTCTTGGCGCCTTGGCCTCCACGGCCGTGCCAACGGATCTCAACAAGGTCTTTCATCTGGATTTCCTCCCTTCTGCAGTAAAAAACTTACTAGTTAATAATATCACCAAAAGGCTTTATTGTATAATCATTTTTGTGCTAATGACACAATAGTTATGTTATTTTGATGTGTGTGCGGATAAAATACGCCTCGCCGCCGCGGATGCCGCATATTCTAAAGCAGTTCCTTGAACTCTTCCACCGTCGGGCTTCCGTTCACGCGCATGCGTGGGAGCAGCATCGGATCGTCGCCCGGATACACCTTTCCGTATTCAGTGGTGAACGCGCAGAGGAATCCAGCTTCTTCTACCACATCACGGCACTCCTCTGTGTAATCGCCGAATGGGTACGCGAATGCATCGTGGTTTCCGAGTATCTTGATTGATTTTTTGAGATCATCCAGCGCTTCGTCATGCGAGAGCGCGGTGAACACACCGCCGTGTCCGATGTTCCCGCCGGGACGGTGCATGTCGTAAGAATGGGACTGGAGCGTGATATGCTCGTATTTCTTTTTC
>JAFOKI010000282.1 GCA_017419895.1 Eubacterium sp.
AATAATCAACCTGGATAAGTGTTTCCTAAAGCATAACAAACCCCGGTCGTCAAGGCCGGGGTTTTGTGTTAAGAATAGACTGACATTGCATTAAGGGGGCTGCCAAACAATAAGTGTTGGGCAGTCCCTTTTGATATGATCATTAACTCGGTCAGAGTGCCGGAAAAACGCTTTCGGATAGAGTAGTTTTGTTCTCATATTTGATTTTTGTTTGAAACAAACAAAATAAATAAAGTATTATTTGTTTTTTTGTGCTTGATATAGAAACTTTGTTGTGTTATATTAAATCCTATACATTATGTTTGTGTGATCCGCTCAAAAAATGAATAGCCGGCAAGGCTGTTCAGATGTTGGACCGGATCATACAAGCGAGTCGGGCAAAAGGGGATATCAAGAGAAAGAAGGAAAAACAGATGATTTGGAATGAAGCAGTTGAATGCGCGGACAGGGAAACCATGCGAGCGCTTCAGCTCAAAAAACTCAAAGAAACAGTTAAGTACGAATACGAAAATGTCAAGCATTATCGTGACAAGATGGACGCGGTAGGCGTGAAACCGGAGGATATCAAGACTCTGGAAGATATACAGAAGCTTCCGTTTACGACTAAAGAAGATCTTGCCGCCAACTATCCGACAGGAATGTTTGCGGCTCCGATGGAGAAAATAATCAGGATCCATGCGTCGTCCGGCACGACGGGAAAGCCCAAGGTCGCTGGATACACTCAAAGTGACCTGGACATGTGGGGAGAAGCTGTTGCAAGAGGTCTCACCATGGCCGGTCAGGACGCGAATTCTGTTCTTCATGTCGCATACGGTTACGGTCTTTTCACGGGCGGTCTCGGAGCACATATCGGTGGCGAACACATCAATGCGACCGTTATTCCAATGTCGAGCGGAAACACCAAGAAACAGGTGACTTTCATGCAGGATCTTGGCAGCACCGCGCTTTGCTGCACACCGTCATACGCTCTTACGATCACAGAAGAAATCAAACGCCAGGGCATCAAGCCGGAAGATCTCAAACTGACCGCGGGAATCTTTGGAGCCGAACCCTGGACGCAGGCAATGAGGGACGAAATAGAAGAAGGTCTTGGCATCCGCGCTCACGATATCTATGGACTCACGGAAATCATTGGCCCCGGCGTCGCATGCAGCTGCGAAGAAAACGCCGGAATGCATATCCAGGAAGACTTCTTCTATCCGGAGATAGTCGATCCTGATACGCTTGAGGTGCTTCCGGACGGAAAGGATGGAGAACTCGTTTTCACGACTCTCGGTAAGGAAGGGATGCCGATGATCCGCTACAGGACGAGAGACATCTGCCATCTCATAAGGGAAAAATGCGCCTGTGGAAGAACTACTGTAAGAATGAGCCGCGTGTTCGGAAGAACGGACGACATGCTCATCATCAGAGGTGTCAACGTATTCCCGTCGCAGATCGAGACCGTCATTGGAACGTTCAAAGAACTCACAATCAACTACAAGATCGTCGTCGGTCGTGTGCATGACAGGGATACGTTCGAACTGCATGTCGAACTCGCTGAAGGTCTTGATATCGACGATATCGCTTTCATGGAGGATCTCAGAGACAGGATCAACCACGCTTTGAGAGATATGCTCGGCATCGGATGCAAGATCAAGTTCCTGAACGCCGGCACACTCCCGAGGAGCGAAGGAAAAGCCAAGCGTGTTGAAGATACACGTAATTTCGCTGAATAGGTCAAGGAGGTAAAAGATGGCTGTTAAACAGGTTTCCATTTTTGTGGAGAACACGACGGGAAGGCTCGCCCAGCTCACACAGATACTTGCCGACAACAATATTGACATCAGAGCAGCGGTCATAGCGGAAACGAGTGATTTCGGCATTCTCAGGCTGATCGTGAAAGAACCTGAGAAGACCAAGGAAATCCTCAATAAAAATCATTTCAACGCGACACTTTCGGACATCGTCTGCGTATCGATATCCGACAAAGCCGGCTCGTTCAACGATATTCTTCACATGCTCGCGAACGAGAATATACCCGTAAAATACATCTATTCGACCGTTACGTCCGCACAGGGCGAGGCGATCATCATGATGAAATTCCCCGATGCCGTACAGGCCGAGAAAATCCTGAAGGCAAACGGAATCAAGATGTACCAGTTGGAAGAACTTTAACGATCCCCAACAAAGCAGTTAACGCGCAGACCCGCCATCCGGCGGGTCTTTTTTGTTGCCGATGCTTAGCCGAGCCGGCCGTCTTGTGGGCAAAAGTGCCATTTTCGCGAAAAAGCCCCCAAGCCGGAGCTGCCGTCTTGTGGGCAAAAGTGCCGTTTTCGCGAAAAAGCCCCCAAGCCGGCATCATCACGCTCTCTTTTTCCTTGCCGTACAACATTGAAAGTATTATACTAATAATGTTAAGCACCAGCGCAAAGACACAAGCCGAGAAGCCGCAGCAAAGCGTGCGAACCCTTGCAGCCGCACTAACGAGTGCGCCTAGAGAAGCCGTAGCAAAGCGTGCGAACCCTTACAGCCGCACTAACGAGTGCGCCTAGAGAAGCCGCTGCAACGAACACCGGCCGGTGCCGGCGCAAAGATCAAATCACAAGGAGGCACAACAAAATGCCAATAACTGATTTTCTCACGAGAAACAGTGAGAAATATGGAGATGAGATAGCACTCATCGAACTTAACCCGGAAGAGAAAACCACCGGGCGTATGACATGGAAAGAATACTCACTCATCCAGCCGACCGGCGGCGGAGCGTACAGACGCGAGATATCATGGAGCGCGTTCAACGGTCAGTCGAATATAGTTGCGAATATGCTGATCGGCCGCGGATATAAGAGAGGGGACAAGATAGGCATCCTGATGATGAACTGTCTGGAATGGCTCCCGATATATTTCGGGATCCTGAAAGCAGGAATGATCGCGGTGCCGTTCAACTTCAGATACACAGCGGACGAGATACTGTACTGCGCAGGCAAGTCTGAACTCGACATGATCCTTTTCGGACCGCAGTTCATCGGCCGTATCGAGAGCATAGTTGGAAAACTGGACGACGATCTCGAACTCCTCTATGTAGGGGACAATTGTCCGTCTTTCGCGGAATGCTTTGCTCAGGCGGTAGACGGTGTATCGGATGACGACCCCGGAGTCAGGATAACGAATCACGACGACGCGGCTATATATTTCTCGTCCGGCACGACCGGCTTCCCGAAGGCTATCCTTCATAATCACGAGAGCCTGATGCATGCTGCCCTCACTGAGCAGAACCATCATTCGCAGAACAGGGACGACGTGTTCCTTTGTATCCCGCCGCTTTATCATACAGGTGCC
>JAFOKI010000283.1 GCA_017419895.1 Eubacterium sp.
CTGCTCCGCGAAATATCTCATAACGCCACCGACGGTCTCGCCGTGATAGACGTGATATTCGTCTTTGTTGTACTTCTTCAGCAGTTCGAGTGCTTCTTCTCTGTTCATGTTTTCCCCCTTTAATAAATTGTTTATTTTGTTGCGGCATTCCCGGCCGGTCAGTTTGCTGCTTTCGGCAAATTCCGGGAGTTTGGCACGCCATTTGACTTTTTTGAGATTTTTTGGCCCAAAATGTACACTCCGCCTGGCATTTTATTACAAATACTGTCTTTCGCCCGGCATATCCGATCCGGCCGCGTGCTCATATCGCAATTAAACGATTATATAGTAATTGTAACGCATTCAAGGCGTATTTGCAATACGATCCTGCCGTTTTGCAGGCAAAACGGCTTTGTTTCGGTGACAATAACAAAAGGCGGTAAAGCCGCCTTTCATGCATGTTTTCCTGTTTTAATGGTCGCCGCGTACGCACTGTTGCAAAGCCCCAGCACCGCAGACAGCACGAACAAAGTCTCGATCCCGAGCGTCTTCCATATCCACCCGCCGAAAACCGCGATCAGAATCGTGATCATGTGGTTGACCGAGACTCCGGTGGTAATAGTCGCGCGGACTTCCTCGGCGTTATCCGCCAGATCCTGCACATAAACATTGGAAGCCATCGACGCGAGCGAGATCACTGAGTCTAGGATATAGTTCACGCAGCAGACGACGAACGCGACGTTCATCGGGAAAATGTGGTGCGCGAAACCGTAGAAAAAACAGACTATTACCAAAATCAAAGTGTCCATGATCATCACGATCTTGTAGCCGAAACGGTCGATTATCCGGCCGACGATGGGCGACGCGAAGAACGAGCAGATCGACGCGACCGCGAAAAGCAGACTGATCGTCATGGCGTTCGCCCCATAGAAGAGTACGAGCACGTATGGTCCGAACGTGAAAAAGATCTGCTTGCGCGCCCCATAGAAAACTTCAAGCATATAGTACTTGGTGTACTTTTTATGGAAATAGAAGCGGTTTTTTGCTTTGTCGGTCTCGCTCCTGTCGGTCATCCTGAGTGTGAACAAAAAACCGATCAGTATAATCGACGCACTCATGCCGAACATTGTCCGGAAGAACCCGGTGGTCCGCCCGATGATAAGAAACGCGATCATGACGACTATGTACCCCGCGAGCGTGCCGATCTGGTACGTGGCGTTCATGAGGCCGAGCGCGGTGCCGCCGCTCCCTTCGCGCGAGTACTTTAGTGACAAAGTATTTTTCATCCCGAGCTGTATGTGCTCACCCAGCGAATAAATGAATATCGCGAGCGTGACCCATACCCGCTCCGCCGGAATAAACGTCTGCATCGACATTCCGACGAGCATGATGACTGCGCCTATCTTGTATATGCTCTCCGCGGAAAGCATGTAGACAGCCGCAAGTATGAAAACAAGGGCGAGCCCCGGAAGTTCCCTGAAGAACTCCGTGACGCCCTTGTCGAATTCTGTCGCTGCAACTATCTCTGCGAGGTAGTTGTCGAGTATGCCTTTATACAGTCCATATGCCAGCCCGAATATGAGGAGCGACATAAAGAACGCTTTGTACTTGGAGTCGGGTCTGAAAGTTTCTTGTATTTTTCTGATATGTCCCATAACTAGTTCCGGACCGTCGCCGGGCGGCCGGGTTTCCCCTTTTGGTGTGCCGCGGAGCGCACGGCTGTTGATCTGACCGGCATCCCGCGGAGCGGCTTTGTTATATCTTGTTACAAAGGTTCCTTACTTCATGGCCGAGCAGATAATCCGCTACATTCTTTGCCGCGTCGGACAGGAGCTCGTTGTTGCATTCCTCGGAATACCACGCCGAATGCGGGGTAAGTATCGCGTTCTCGCAGCTGAATATCGGCATGTCGGGTGTCGGATGCTCGCTCGTGATGGTGTCGAGCCCTGCGCCGGCGATCTCACCGGTCTTGAGCGCTTCAACGAGAGCGTCTTCATCGATTATTCCGCCACGAGCGCAGTTGATGATGAACGCGGTGTTCTTCATCCTGCGGAATGTTTCGGCATTCACTATCTTAGCAGTTTCGGCGGTGAGCGGAAGGTGCATCGAGAGGAAATCGGATGTCTCGATGAGCTCATCCAGGCTGACAGCCCGCACGCCGTTCTTTTCCATCTCTTCAGTTGAAAGGAACGGGTCGTAAGCGATCACGTCCATATCGAACGCCAGCATACGCTTCGCTACAGCATGCGCGATCCTTCCGAATCCGTACATACCGAATACTCTTCCCGTGAGTCTCCATACCGGAGCGAGCGGTTCCATCGCCCAGACGCCTTCCCTTACCATAGAATTCGCTTTGGTAATTTTCTTGGCACACGCGAGAGCGAGAGCTGCGACATGATTGGCTACTTCGACCGTCTGCGGGTCGCGTACGTTCGCGACGAGCACTCCGTGACGGGTGCAGGCGGGAATATCGATCGTGTTCATACCGATACCCGTCCTCGAAATGATCTTGCATTTTTCAAGTTTGCCGAGGAACTCCTCGTCGACCTTGAAGTAGCAGAAAACGATACCGTCCGCATCGCGGCAGACTTCAAAAGTCTCCTCTCTGGACGTACCGGGTGGCAGGATAATGACCTCGCAGTCGCGCTGCTTTGTCAGTTCAGCAAGCCCTTCATGAAAAAACTCGTATGAAGTCGATGGAGAGTCGACGATGACGACCTTTAATTCAGACATAGATTCCTCCTCTATTTGGTAAATTTCTCTAACTTTTCCCTTACAAAGCCGTCCGGCAGCTGCGCGATAACTATCGCAATGAAGATCAGCAGGCACCCGAAAAGCTGATACCCGCCCATCCTCTCATGGAGCAGCACCGCACCGAAAAACATAGCAAACACAGACTCAAGACACATTATTAGTGACGCCTCAGTCGGGTCCGCTCCTTTCTGACCTTCAAGCTGCAGCGTGTAGCCGACCGTCGATGACAGGATCCCTGCGTACGCGACCGCAAACCATTCGGATTTGATCGCTTCGAATGACGGATCCTCGAAGATCAGCATGCATATGAACGAAAGCACGGCAAATGTCGCGGTCTCGATGAGAGAGAGCTTCACCACATCTGTCAGCGGCGAATACTTGCCGACCGAAATGACCTGGAACGAATACGTGAAAGCGCACATCAGCAGAGCCGCAGCACCCGGCTCGAGCTTAAGTCCTTCCCCATTCGTACAAAGATAATAAAGCCCGACCGCGGCAAGCACCGCACCTGCCCATACGAGCGGCCCGATGCGTCTTCCCATAAAAATCCCGATCAGCGGGACCAGCACGACGTAAAGTGTCGTAATGAACCCGGCTTCCCCGGCAGATGCCGTTACCAGCCCCTGCTGCTGGAACACCGTCCCGAGAAAGAGAAAAATACCCACTACAAAACCTCCGATAAAAGTGGTTTTGGTAAAACGACTTTTTTCGATGGCTTCCGGATCCCCTTTCCTGCGCCTAGCCCGGTCCATGATCAGGACGACTATACCAAGCGCTATGGTAGCGAGGATCCCCCTCATAGCGCAAAAAGTAAAAGTACCTATGTAGCCTCCGGTTTTCTGCGCGATAAAAGTAGATCCCCATATCAGGGCCGTAATCGTAAGGATAATGTTGCTCTTTGCTCTTTTGCTCATGCTCTTCATTATATTAAAGCGGCTTTGTTATTGCAAGGAAAAACAGGCGCAGAGCGTTTCGTCTTTGTGATAATATATGATTAAGAGGTTATTATTATCCTGTAAGAGGAGGTTCTACCATGACAGAAAAAACCGGATTCAGAATCACCGTAATAATGACGGCGTTATTGATCGCGTTTGTCATGATGCAGGGTTCTGCCTTAAGAGTATTTGCGGAAGATAATACTGAAGCCTTTGCCAAATATGATACCGGCACCACCGCCCTGACCTTCTTCAGGGACACTCCCGGAAAATACACGAATGGCGAGACTTCAACTTATTCGGATCCTGAAGGAGCCGAACAGACTATCACCTACTATACCGGAATCGAGACGGATGAATACACTGAGGACTCATCAGTTCCATGGAGCGGAATCCGTGAATCCATAACCACCGTTGCATTCAACGGCAAGATATCCCCGAGGTCCACAGCTAACTGGTTTCGTCGGACTACATCACTTGTAAGTATTGATGGAATAGAAAACCTGGATACTTCAAATGTGACAAATATGACGCACATGTTCCACAATTGCTCTGTCCAATCGCTTGATGTGTCCGGATTTAATACCTCAAATGTCGAAAACATGGAATTTGCGTTTGCCTATCTTACCAATCTCACTGAATTGAATGTATCCGGCTTTAATACTTCCGCTGTTACCAATATGCGCTGGATGTTTGGCTGTGACTATAAAGTAAAAGAACTTGATGTATCTGATTTCGACACCTCAAAAGTCACACATATGGGGGACATGTTCTTTAGATGTGAATCTGTTGAAAGTTTAGATGTATCGGGTTTTGAGACGGGCAATGTCACAAATATTGGATGGATGTTCGGAGTGTGCAAGAGCATAAAAGATATTGATTTATCGGGCTTTGATACATCAAAGGTCACTACGATGGTGAGTCTTTTTGATGAGTGCAGCAATTTGGAGTCTGCAGACATTTCGTCGTTTGAAATATCTAATGCCAATACATCAAATATGTTCCATAAATGTGACTCTATTGCAAGAATAAAACTAGGCGCTTTAACAGTTTTTCCGGACGATCCGGGGGCAGAGAAAAAAGAATGGCAGCGGGCCTATGATCTGGATTGCACCAGAATTGAAGATCTTTCGTCATATGATCCTGCTAAGCCCGGTTGGTATGAGCAGGGTTATAAGGACGTTGCAATAACAGGAATAACGGAAAAGACATGGACGGGCAAAGCCCAGACCCAGAATCCTGTCGTTAAGCTCGCAGACAAGACCTTAAAGAACGGCACAGACTACGATATTACGTATAAAAACAATATAAATGTCGGCACGTCATCAATGACCATAACCGGAAAAGGCAGTTACCTGGGGACGATTTCCCGGACCTTCATAATCAACAAAGCCGTTAATCCGCTGACGGTCAAAGCGAAGAAAACGATTACTGTCAAGTACAGCAAGCTGAAGAAAAAGGCCCGGACTCTTGCTGTTACCAAGGTAATCAATTTTACCAAGGATGCCAAGGATAAGAAATCCTATACTCTTTCCGCGGCTAAAAAGGGATAGAAAAGCTTCAAAAAATACTTCAAAATAAACAAAACCACCGGTAAGGTGACACTTAAGAAGGGTTTGAAGAAG
>JAFOKI010000284.1 GCA_017419895.1 Eubacterium sp.
CCCTTTATTTTTAGATTGAGTTATTGCGGTTCTATGATTCCATATATCACGATACAGTGATATATGCAAGTGACCCAGTCTGAGCATCATTTAAATGCAGTATGGTTAGGTGCGAATAATGATATAATCAACTAGAGTAATGATGGAACTAATCAGAGTATTGTTAGTTCATGGGGAGGGATAAGAATGACTATGCCTATAAACCAGAGTTTCAAATGGTGTGCAAATTGTGTGCACTGGGGAGGTCAGCGTACGTTGAACGGTATTTTTCATAGGATGGAGATCGAACAGAGCGATGAGGTTGGCCCATGCACGAAACTCCTCGGTTGGGATCATTGTTCATATCTTACAAGCTGCAATTATTTTGAGAAGCATCCAGGTGTAAAATAGATAGCTCTTGAGGAGTAACGATATGAAAGAGACCATAATTATGGCACCTGGCGCTGCGGAGGCTGAACTTCTGCGGACGCTTGCGAAAAATGGTGTGAACACTCTCGGGATGCGGATCATGAATCCTGCGGAACTTGCCGATACCGCGCTCATGCGGTCCGGCGTTTCCGTCTCCGAGGACTTCCTGACAAAGAAAGAAGAGCCGGCGCTGATCTATTCGTTCCTAAGAACGATACCGTATTTCGGCGCGGCTTCTTTTGCTGACGCGGAGAATCTTGCGGCCGCGCTGACAGTCATGCGGAAACTGATTCCTGCTGATGAGACGGCATCGCTCAAGTCAGCTCTTGACAAAGGCGAGTTCACCGAAAAGAACGATGCGATATTCCAGGTATATTCAAAGTACATCGAAAAATGCAAGGATCTTGGCAAAATCGACGCGATAGGTGTCATCCGGAAAGCTTTGTCGGAGGCGGGAGTGATAGAGAATGCCGATTTCTGCACGCTGAAAGAATTCCCGGTATCGCCGCTTGAGAAGGCTTTGATCGACAAAGTGTCCGACGGCAGCGCCGTAGAGACGGGTCTTGTCATGCTTTTCGGGAAAACCGAAGCGGAACTGAAGGACATTTCGTTCACTGAAGCATACGGTGCGGTCAACGAGGCTGAACACATTATTTCCGACATTTTCAAAAAATGTCTCCCGCTCGACAAGTGCATGGTTGCCTGCGCGTCTCCGGGTGATTACAGCCAGATATTTCTTGACATTTCCGCGCGTTACGGCATTCCGATGACTTTCGGGAGCGGGATCTCAATAATGAATTCGAATCCTGCCAAGCTGCTGAAGCTTATTCATGAATGGGAAACTTCAGGCTATTACGGTATTGATGCGCTCAGAAAGATCCTGTTCAGCGAAGCATTCGACAGGCAGAAACTGGCTGAGGCCATGGGGCTTGCCGGTGATATGAAAGCCGGCGAGATAGAAGCGCTCGCGCAGACAGCGGGTTCCCTCAGGATCTCGTTCGATGCCGTGGAGAATGAGAAAAGACTGAAATCGTACCGGGCAGTGCTTGATAAGAAATTGGGGAATGCCAGAGCCGCCAATAAGGAAAAGAAGATACATGAGCTTGAAAAGAATGTAGAAGCACTCGATCTTGCCGAGTCGTTCGCGAAAGTGCTTGCGGAAAAAGGCATTACGGGGACATTGTCCGGCTTTGTGAGAATCAGGGAACGCCACGGAACAACTCCGGGAATCCCAAACGGAATCGACCGGTCTGCTCTGAACATCATAACCGGGACGATCGACGCATACAGCAGGTACATGCCGGGCGGGGACATAGACGAACTGATCCAGCCGCTTTTGAACCGTACGGTATGCACACAAAGCAGCAGTTCCGGCGCGCTTCATATAACAACGATATCCGGCGCGCTCAGTTCGATGCGCGAAAATCTTTACGTGTGCGGGCTCAATTCGCTGGCATTTCCGGGTTCCCCGACTGAAAATTACCTGTTGCTCGACAGCGATCTCACCGAAATGGCGGCTCCTGAGCTTGCGCCGACTTCAGAGAACCTTGTCAACAGGAAGAAGCAGACATTCCGCGACCTTCTGGATTTCGCGTCCGCGCTGGGAACTGCGATCAGCCTTTCATATCCCGGTTATTCACTCTCGGAACTGAAGGACCAAAATCCGTCTTCGGTTCTGTTTGAGGTGTTCGAAAAACTGAATCCGGGCGGGTCGATGGATGATTTCAGGAATGCTTTGGAGCATGCGGGGTATTTCGAGAGCGGGATCTCCGCCGACCGGCTTGTCGGGGACGAATACAGCCGCGGAGCGGGCTTTAACGCAAACAGCAAAGCAGCCGAACCCGGGGCTGCGGACGATGCGCTTGACCGCGCATGGTCGCCTTCAGCCCTCGATATATTCATGCAGTGCCCGAGGAGATTTTACCTCGGCAGGGTGCTCAGGATCCCCGAGGAAGAGCCGGATGATCCGTTCGAGATACTTGACTCCCGGGCATTCGGAACACTCGCTCATGATATGATGGAAACGCTCGCGGATGCGCCAATGAGCAGGGAGGATTTTCTGAAAAAGGCGGGAGAGGCTTTTGATGACGCGCTGGCAGGCAGACCGCCGATCCATCATTCGGATGTCCGTAAATCCGAATTCCTCAGGATGATGGGGCTCACTTTTGATACCGATCCCGGGAATGAAGTGCTCTCGGCAGAAACTGAATACCACTATGATCATCCTTCAGGTGTTAAACTCAGAGGTTATCCCGACCGCGTGGAGAAAGACAAAGATGGCAATTATCTCATAGCCGATTTCAAGACCAAGAGAACGACCGAACATGTTGAGAATGATTTTGCGACATGCCTGCAGGTGGTCGTGTACGCGTGGCTTTGTGAGCAGGCAGGGATCGATATATCGCGCTGCGAATACCGGTATCTCAGGCTGGGAAAGACTATTTCATGCATTTACGATGACAACATGAAAGCCGAACTTGCCGCATTCCTTGACGAGTTCAAGCGTGCGCTTGAGAATAACGATTTCCCGAGAAACGAAGGCAAGAATAAAGAGAACTGCAAATACTGCAAGTTCGGAGACGTATGCGTCTGGCCGAGCGATTTGGCTGAAGAAACAACCGGAGAGGAGGCGGGAGAAGATGAGTAAAGACACGGATCAGATCTCGCGTGACAAGATAAGAACTGATATACATCACAACTTTTTTGTTGAAGCCGGAGCGGGCTCCGGAAAGACCTCGGTTCTTGTCGACCGTATGGTGGCAATGGTCGAGGGCGGGATCGACATAAGCAAAATTTCCGCGATCACGTTCACAAAGGCAGCCGCCGGCGAATTTTACTCCAGATTCCAGCAGAAACTCTCTGAGTCGAAATCCGCTTATGCAGAAAAAGCCCTCAAGGATATCGATCTTTGTTTCATGGGCACTATCGACTCGTTCTGCAACATGGTTTTGTCGGAACACCCGGCAGAAGCCGGTATCCCTTCGGACGCGGCGGTAATAACTGAAGAAGAAGCGGAGCTCTTATACCTGCGGGAATACTCCAAAATAATGAAAGGCGCGTCTGGTGATCCCGAACTTGAGAAAAAGGCTGAACGCTTCAGGAACACATTCTGGGATCCCCAATCGGTCTTCCGGAACGGGATGAGGATGCTCGCGTCTTCCGGTGGCGCTGAGTTCATATACAATAAACCGCCTGAAGGCAAGCCTGATGCAGTGTTCGGCAGAAGGCGTGAAAAAGTGATTGAAATACTGAAGGCGCTTTACGCGCATCCAGAGCTGTTGTCTGATGATAACAAAGCCTCCAGGGATGCGAGCCAGATGCTATCCGATAAATATGAACTGCTCACATCATCATGGGATGAAGAACCCCTGAGTGTGAAAAATGCGCTTAAGAAAATGAACGGATTCAGGCTGCTTCCGGAATTTGAAGATAAGCAGGAAATACTGGGACCGGGCTGGGAGCATTTTTTCATCAAGCATGAAGGCAGGAAAAAATGGTTTGAAGTAAATACTGATAACGATCCGTTCCTTAGCAAAGCGCTCGAAGATTACATTTATTCTGTCGCAGCGGATTTCCTTGATTCCTGCGCGGAGTCGATCGCCGATACTCTCAGGAAAGAGGGAAAGCTGACTTTTTCAGATTATCTTCTGTACCTCAGGGATCTTCTCAGGAAAGATGCGTCGGAAGGCGGAAAACTGACAGGGCACATCTACAACCGTCACAGTTATTTCCTTATCGACGAGTTCCAGGACACAGATCCCATACAGGCTGAGATTTTTTTCTATCTGACCGCAAAAGAGCCGAAATCTGACTGGAAGGAATGCGTCCCGCGTCAGGGGAGCCTGTTTATTGTGGGCGACCCCAAGCAGTCGATCTACAGGTTCAGAAGCGCGGATGTTTCCTCATTCCTTAGGGTAAGAGAAATGTTCAGGGATCCGGAGATCGGTGAAGTCCTTGAAATGTACAGGAATTTCAGATCGTCGGGTATGATGTGTGGCTGGTTCAACGATGTATTCTCTGAACTTCTCCCGGAGGATACCGATGTCCAAAGCAGATTCAGCCTGATTCCGACAGAGGAAAAACCGGAGTACAAAGGGACCTTGGGAGGCGCGTACAGCTATGATGTCACAAGCTCGATCAGCGCTTCCGGCAGGGAAGATCACTTAAGGGTCGCGGAAATCATAAGAAAAATCGTGGATGATCCAAATATCACCATTCAGGGCCGTGAAAATGACGATGTACCGAGAAGACCCGAGTACAGGGACTTCATGATCATAACTCCGACAAAGAGTAATCTCAGACTCTATATGAATGCTTTGTCAGAACTGGGGATACCATTCAGGATAGAGGGAAAAGTTCTCTTCAATGAATGCGAACCACTGAAAGCGCTGGCGTACCTCATGGCTGCAGCGGCAGATCCGTATGACGGGAAGGCTTTGTTTGCGGCTGAACATCTCTCGGGCTGCAGCGTCACCCCGGAAGATGTGCGCAGCTTTGCGGCGCGAACCAGGAATATGCCGCCTTCGGCTGTGTTCACGATGCTTCTCGAGGAGAACCGCGTATTCGCGCGGGCGGGGGCCCATAACGCCGAATATGTGTATTTCGCGCTTGAACTTCTCAGGGAAGCTGAGACGACAGGCGTGGTCTCCTCTATGAAAGATGCAGCAGGATTCATTTCCGGTCTCGTAAATGACGCTTCCGGAGAGGAACGCTGCATTCAGCTCAGGCGTGATTCAAACAGGGTACATATCGCGAACCTTCATAAGGTGAAGGGACTCGAAGCGCCGATAGTGATGCTGGCGGATCCGTTCAGAAGGGGTCATGATCCTTCTCAGAG
>JAFOKI010000285.1 GCA_017419895.1 Eubacterium sp.
CAGAGGACCATCGTCGCGAGCACCAGAGCCATACTAAACAGGATTTTCAGTTTACGCATAATTCATGCTCCTATCACAGGGTGTTTTGCGCCAGGTGTTTGGTTCATGGATCTATGCTTCTCTTGACTTTTTTCATTTGGGTTACTGTCTGAAAACGCGGCCGTGGTTAACAAGAGAGAAGCTGGATAGTGAAGTGTTGTATCTTTTGCATAAATTTGCGGGCCGTGTTTTGTGCAAAACACCATCTGATGGGCACGTAGTTTACCATCGTTCTCCGGCAGGGTCAATGTGAAATGTGCAAGAGCATTTGTATGAAAAGTTGTTCGGTTTTCGGCGGGTTGCAATAGAATCTGACACATTTCGGGCGACTGTCTGAAACTTTTTAAGCCAAAAAATGACATTTTTTGTCATTTTTATTTTCCAAATTAGAATATATAAGGCCGTTTTGGGGCCAGATAATTACAAAATGTAAGCAAAAAACCCGCTCCGAAGAGCGGGTTTTCAAGTATTACAATATATATTATTCCATATTATTCTTCCGGTGTGTCTCGGCCATCTTCGATGGCATCGGCAATCGAGTCTTTTGCTTCGTCAGCTGCGACTGCAGCACGGGACTTGCGTTCTTTCAGTTTCTGCAGTTTCTCGGTGTTCACCTTGATGGGTTCGCCGCGCGCGGCTTTCGGCGGGTTCAGTGCCCACTTGTCCGGAGTCACCTGGCGTACGGCGAGGCGGTTATACACGAACTCGCGGAACAGTGCGTAGAGGACGGAGCACAGGGGCACGAAGATGAGCATGCCGGCAACGCCCAGGAGCTCGCCGCCGACGGTGATGGCGAAGAGCACCCAGATGCCCGGCAGGCCGACGGAGGAACCGACGACGTGGGGGTAGATGAGCTTGCCTTCGATCTGCTGCAGAACGAGGAACATGGCCATGAAGATGAGGGCCAGTTTCGGGCTCACCGTGAGGATGAGCAGGGTGGAGATACCGCCGCCGAGGAAAGCGCCGAAGATCGGGATCAAAGCGGTGATGGCGATGAGCACCGCACACAGGATGGCGTACGGCATGCGGAAAATGGTCATCGTGATGAAGAACATGAGGCCGAGGATGCAGGCTTCGAGCACCTGACCGCGGATGAAGTTCGAGAAGGTCTTGTAGGACAGGCTGAAGACCTTGAGGATGCGCTCATTGACATGGTCCGGGAACAGCGCATAAAGCACTTTCTTGCCCTGGACGGCCAGTGCTTCCTTGCGGAACAGCACGTAGACCGAGAACGCGAAGCCGATAAAGAACGTGGCTACGCCGGACACAATGTTGGAGACGACACCGACACCGGAGTTGAGGAGCTGGCTTCCGGACTTCTGGACCCAGTCCATCGCCTTTTCGACGAGGGACTTGTAGCTGACGTCCACTTTGGCGATGAGGCTTTCCGTCTGCGGGAACTTCTGGATGAGCCAGGCCTGAATGTCGGAGAGACTGCCGATGTTCTGTACGTTGGCGGCAACATGCTTCGCGGTGTCGACGATCTGCGGGATGACGATGAACATGGCACCGGCAATGACCGCGAGGATGAGCACCAGCGTGATGAACCAGGCAAGGATCCGCTTGCCCTTGAAGGGCTTCTTCCCGAGGAACTTGTTCTCGATCTGTACCATCGGCACGTTCACGACGAACGCGAAACTCGCGCCGAAGACGAACGGGAAGATGATGTCCCAGAACTTCTTGAGGTATACAAAGACCACGCCGATCTTCTGGAAGAAGACGAGCATGAGGATGATGGCGAGGGCGATGAGGAGGATCTTCTTGATGTTCTCCTTCGTCAGCCACTCGACCCGCTCTTCCACGACGGTGGTCTCAGTGGTTTTCTTTTCGTCACTCATGTTGAGGAGCTCCTTTCCGGAGGTTGCTTCCCCGAACGGGGGTCGTGTTTATTATATACCTTTTATAATAAAAGGCAAAGGACGACACGAGAAAACCCCGCCCGGCACAGCCGGAGCGGGGTTGATAGCAAATGTGTTATTCTTCAACTCAGAAATATACAGTGTTACATATTTGGCGATTTAATCATTTATTGTTACAGAGAATACATCATCTCCATCATAATATGTAGCAAATGCAGATTCATATATGCAATCCAACAAGGGGAATCTCGTTTTACGTAGTTGAATATTTGAAACCAAGGAGAGGTTCTGTCCATTAAGGATTTCTATTGCGCCTAACTTTTCTACTACAAGGTATTCTCCTTCTTTTATCCAAGATAAACCAACAACCTTCGAATCTCTCTTTTGCATGATTAGCTTTTTTGATGGAACATCATATATCGAAATAAACGATTCAAACCAGCCAGATTGAAAAACGGCAAGCCTTTGCTTTATAAAATCATATGAACAAGACAAAAAGTCTGAATGCTTTATAAAGCTGTCCAAATCGAAACCCTGTTTGTTCCAGTTATTCTTATCGCAAAATAGCAACAGGGTTGAGCCATTGGTTTTCCTATCAATGAGTGCTACCTCGTTTAAATAACATGAAATTTTATTCGCAGTTGTTACGTTCTCGCATATCATTTTCTTGTGGTTTTTGTTCCATGCATACAAGTCACCTGTGTATTCGGCTTTCAATTTAAGATAGACGATTTCGTCACTATAAGTAATTGCAAATCCCAGATTCCCGTCAACATTATTATCTATTTTTTCTAGTTGTTCTGTTTCTAAATCATAATAATACAGATCCCCACCTTC
>JAFOKI010000041.1 GCA_017419895.1 Eubacterium sp.
AGTCCGAGATATGTTTCTCCCTCCAGCGGGTCATCGCTCATTATCCCAACAAAGCCGTATTCCCTGCCGAACTTTTCGACGATCCCGGCAGCATAACTTCGCGAACCGTGTAACACGATCCGATCGCCTTTATACAGCGCGAATTTTGCGTCAAAGTTTTCAAGTACGTATTCGAGTTCAGTCATTTCCCGGTCGTTTTATCTGCGTCTGCCCGGCGTCTGTCAGGCGTTCAGGCTTAAGGTCAGCCTTGTTCAGTCATTCAGTTCGTCGAACATCGCCTTTACAGAAGGAGCGTTCTTGGTCAGTTTCTTTATGCTCAGGTCATCAGCCTTATTATTTGCGAGACGCAGATTATTTTCAGATGAAAGGAGCGCCTCTTTCGTTTTCTGGAGATGATTTATGGTCTTGTCTATTTCGTCGATCGCAGCCTTGAATTTCTCGCTGGCAAGCCGGTAGTTTCTGGCGAAGCCTTCTTTGAAAGCGTTCATGTTCTCTTCAAAATGCAGTATGTCTACCTGCTGGTTCCTCACTATCGCGAGCTCCTGCCTGTATTTCAGGGAGTTCAGCGCGGCGTTCCTCAGAAGGCTTATGATCGGGATAAAGAACTGAGGACGGATCACGTACATTTTTTCATACTTGTAAGAAACGTCCACTATCCCGCTGTTGTAGAGTTCGCTGTCTATCTCGAGGAGCGACACGAGAACCGCGTATTCGCAGCCTTTCTCGCGGCGATCCTTGTCGAGTTCCTTGAAGAAATCCTCATTTTTGTGTTTGCTGGCGGTCTCGTCCTGCTCGTTTTTCATTTCGAACATGATCGAGATGAATTCAGTTCCGTCTTCTGATTTCTCACGGAATATGAAGTCACCTTTGCTCCCGCTCCTCGCGTCATTGTCTTTTTCAAAGTAGGCGTTCGGGAAAGCCGTCATCCTGATCTGGTTGAACTGGGTCAGGCAGTGCTGCTCAAGGCTTTCACCGACCATTTTTGTGGACTGGCGGGCTTTGAAGTCTTTATAGTAGTCGATCTGTTCGTCCTTAAGTCTGAGTTTCTCCTCATACTTTTCTTTCAAAGCCTTTTCGTTCAGTCTGCTCTCAGTCTCTTTACCGTCGAGTTTGCCCTTAAGCTCAGTGATTTCCGTCACTTTTTCACTCAGTTCTTTTTCCTTCTCGCGGACTGTGTCGTTCAGCTCTTTTTCCTTCTCGCTGACGGCTTCCGCGACGGCGAGCTTTTTTTCCGTGTCAAATGACTCCAGCTGCGCTTTCAGGCGGCTGATCTCAAGTTCCTTGTCCGCGATGAGCGCTTCTTTTTTCGCGATTGCTTCAGCCTGTTCACGCTCTTTTTTCGCAAGCGCCTCGGCCTGTTCGCGTTCTTTTTCCATGCGCGCGATAGTGAGATCGTTCTCGCGGCTTTGTTCGAGTTCCTTCTCCCTGCGCTCCAGTTCGTTCTTTCTGCGCTCGAGCTCCTTCTCGAATTCTTTGTCCCGTACCTGCTGCGCTATCTGTGCATATCCGGTCTCGTCGACCTGGAATACTGTGCCGCAGTTCGGACATCTGATCTCCTGCATATTCCCTCCTATTGAACAGGGTCCGCAGCCGCCTCCGCGAGTGCCCCGGTTTGATTTCCACAAAAACCGATAACAACCAATTTTATTATTCTATGATATATGCGCGAACTTTACAACCCGGCGCATCGATTATACAGTATGTTTTATTTGTGAAATCGGATGGTTTTCTACGCTTGCGCCGTTCCCGATATATATGGTAAAGTGTTAACGGCCTTAACGCTGTCTTAACACAGGGAATATCCAGGGGTATATTAGTGATCCATTCCTATCACATCTACATAATTCTCCAGTTGATTGCCGCCTTCGTGCTTGGCGGCGCGTTTTTCTCGTGCATCTGCGCTCTGGCAGCGCCTCTTAAGACCCTTCCGCCGGCGAAAAACACTGCCCGGTTTGCGATCCTCATTCCCGCCAGGAACGAAGCCTCCGTCATCGGGAACCTTATCGACAGTCTGTGTAAACAGAATTATCCAAAAGACGCGTTTGAGGTATACGTTCTCGCAAATGGCTGCACGGATGAAACTCCTGTGATTTCCGAAGCGCGCGGCGCATCGGTCATGGTATGCGAAGGCAAATTCCGCGGAAAAGGTGATGTGCTGAGTTATGCTTTTGACAGATTCGCTGAAAACAAAGCCGCCGATTTTGACGCGTACATCATATTCGATGCCGACAATGTGGTTGATCCGGAGTTCCTTTCCGCAATGAACCGCGCCGTCCAGACCGGGATGACAGTCTGTCAAGGCAGAAGGACCGGCAAAAATACTTACGACAATACCTTCAGCCGGATCTACGAGCTCTATTATACGATGCTTAACATCTACTATAACCATGTCCAGAATACAAAAAACTGCTCCGCCATCATCAACGGGACAGGCTGGATGATCAGAAAAGACTTTATCGACAAGCACGGATTTTCCAGCGTTACGCTTACGGAAGACATTGAGATCACGGCGCTTGTGGATCTTCTGGACGAAAGGGTGCATTTTGTTCCTTCCGCGGTCACATACGACGAATACCCGAATGACATCCGGACCATATGCAGGCAGTTTCACAGATGGGTGTTCGGCCAGGTCCAGTGCATGCGCGCATACGCGCTTAAAATCATAAAAAAAATCCTGAAAGACCGGAGCTTCGCCTGCATCGGCACTCTCGGAACGCTCATTCTTCCGATATTTTTTACGCTTATGGTGATACTTCTGGTGTGGACTATATTCATGCCTGCAGGCTATCCGCCGGTTCTCAGAACGATCCGCGCGTTTTTCCCGCTTATAATCCTGGCCGTGTATGCTGCCCTGTCGATATTCATGGCTTTCAGTGTCAGAAAAATCGGTTCGAGCCCGAAACGTTTTGGTGCCGCGCTGGCTTTCTATCCGCTTTTCATGTGTATCCTGTTCCCATTCTCGGTCGAGTGCCTGTTCCGCAGGAATCTCGTATGGAAACCCATCACTCACGACAGAGATGTTAAGATCGACGATCTGACCGACCGTTGATAAGCAGTTTGGTAAAATTTGAACACCTGCATATACGAACAAAGCGCCGGTATCATCCGGCGCTTTTTCTGTTTTTCCTGAATAGCATTACAAACAGCACAGTGACCGCTATCGATACAACGATCATCAGCCTTAAACACGGAATGTAACTTCCTGTCGCATCGAACAAAGCATTTGCGACCGGCGGACCTATCGCGTTTCCGATCAGTACCGCTGCAGTGAATATCCCGGCGACCATTGGGTAAGCGCCTTCTCCGAATATCTCTAAAGCGACCAGCGGTATTCCGACAGTCGAAATATGGTTCCCCAATTCATAGATGATTATACCCGGAACTGCGAGCCAGCTTGCTGTCCCGGCGAACGAGTCGATCAGATATCCGACGATCTGGAGAACACATGACGCGATGATCACAGGTGGTATCCCGATCTTGTCGGCTGCTCTGCCCGCAATTATTTTGCTGAGCATCAGCACCGCCGTAGCGAGCGATACCATAAGCGCGGAGTTTGATTCACCGAATCCCAACTCAACCGAAAACGAGTAATTGGTCGTATTGAGAACGATACCCGTGACTCCCATTAGCAGTATACCGAGCGCGATAAGCCAGGTGCGGCAGTCTTTCATATATTCGGTTGTAGAACTGTGGATGCCTGTCTTTACCGGAGATTTCACCGTCTCCGGCTCTGCGCCTGCCCGGGCTGCGATAAGCTCATCAGCAGGCACAGCCTTCCGGATCACCAGGAATATCGCGGCAAACATCGCAACGAAAACCAGCGCGGCAAGTATCCTGTACGAGACCCGCCAGCCCCACATCTCGATTATTCTGGAGTAAACCGGCGTGAAAACCATCGCGCCGAAACCGCTTCCGGACAACGCCAGCCCCAGCGAACTCCCGTCGGATTCACCGCAGTACCTCCCAACCAGAAGTGATATGCCCATGCCGCCAAAAGCCACCGTGCAGAACCCGAGCACAAAAGACGTTATATAGAAATGATAGATATTTGTCGCGTAAGAATATGCCAGAAAACATCCGCAGGCAAGGATCGTTGCGAATGACATGAGCGGAACCACGGGCAGCTTGCGGAAAAGCTTGCTGTAGAACATCGAACAGATGATGCTCGCAATGAAATTGATCGTGGTATGGAACGAAAATGTCGCTCTGGGTATACCGAACTCCTCCGAGACCGGAATTATATAAATTGATGCTATGGTAAAAATGAATGCGAAAACAAGTGTCGCAATCAGAAATCCAACCCACGCAATCTTTCTGTTAACTCTGCTGTTGCCAATGGCTGCCATGATGAAACCCTCTCCCCTTTGTTAACAAAGTTATTATACCATTTGGGAGATTCACTTAAAAGATAAGGTCGAATCATCCATGCTCCAGCCCGATGTGATCCTTATCTGTGACCGCGAGTATTACGACAGGCTTTTCGACACCAAACGGAAGGACACGCCTTTTTCCTTGCGCCTCCTGCTATGCGCGTGATATCATATCAATATAAGGTATATATATCCGATTTCAGCGGAACTGCCGTTTATCATTAATACCATTGTTTGGAGAAAGGAAGAACCGCCATGAATATGAAAGAACTCGTGACCGGCTGCAGGACATACAGGAAATTCCTCCAGGAACCTATACCCCGGGAAACACTTGTCGAGATGATCGAAAACGTCAGGATCGTCAACAGCGCAAGGAACGCCCAGCCGCTTCATTACACTGTTGCAGCCAAGCGGGAAGATATCGAAGCGATAATGCCGCTTACGATGTGGGCAGGCGCGATTCCAAACGGCCTCGGAAGGCCGAAAGAAGACGAATATCCCGTCGCGTTCATCTTCATCTCCAAGATTGCTGACGGCAATTCGTGGAGCGACGTGGATCTCGGCATAGCCGCAGATACACTTTGTAAGGACGCCTGGTTAAGAGGCTACGGAAGCGCTATGCTCGGCGCGATCAACGGACCGAAGATCGCGGAATATGTCGGACTGAAAGAAGGATACGAGCTCAAGCTTGCGATCGCTCTCGGAAAACCTGCTATCAAGAGCACTGTCGTTGACGTCAAGGAAGACGGATCGCTCACATATTATGTGGATGAAGACTTCAATTATTACGTACCCAAGCGTCCGTTTGAAGAAATCGTTGACTTTATCTGAACCGGGAATTAAGACCGCGAAAACAGGAGGCAGATCATGAAAAGGGTATTGCTCATTGCGGATGATTTTACCGGTTCGCTTGACACCGGTATCCAGTTCGTAAAAAGCAACGTGAAGACTGACGTGTTCGCATATGCCGAGAACTTTTATGACGCTGTACATAAGGGCGAGATCAAACAGGACGCGGCAGTTCTGGTAGTCAACTCCGATACACGCCATGTCGGTGGTGAGCCCGCGTATAAAAAAGTAAGCGAGATCGTCAAAGCCGGACTCGAACTCGGAGTCGACTGTATCTATAAGAAGACGGATTCAGCTCTCCGCGGGAACATTGGCGCTGAGCTCACTGCCGTTCTCGACGTTACCGGCGCAGACGCGCTTCATTTCATCCCTGCGCTTCCGGGCATGAACCGCGTGACCATAGACGGCGTCCACTATATCGACGGGATTCCGACCGCTGAAAGTGAATTCGCCAATGACAAATACGCCCCGGTCACACGATCGGCCGTGAATGAGATCATCGGACTCCAGTCTAAAATCCCGGTATTCC
>JAFOKI010000286.1 GCA_017419895.1 Eubacterium sp.
AGACTGACGTACAAAATCGTTGATGTCGAGCGGGACGGCCGGGACAGCGGCAGGATATCATGCGGCGGAGTGCCGCTCGCGGGAGACGATATCAAGGGCGTGCTCGAGCACTGCAGAAGAGCTGTGCTCGTCGGAGCGACCCTGGGACCCGGGATAGAACGTGTCCTCAGGCGTTATGAGATAACAAACATGGCTGACGCGCTCATAATGGACGCATGTGCCAGCACTGCGGTGGAAAACGTAGTCAACAATTTCGAGGAAGACATGAGAGCCGACGTTGAGGCGGAAGGACTGTATCTGACGGAGCGGTTCAGCCCGGGATACGGCGATCTTCCGCTGGATACGCAGAAGTCGCTCGTTCCGGCGCTCGAAATGGAGAAGAGAATCGGGGTATCGCTCTCTTCATCAATGCTTATGATACCGAGAAAATCAGTGACAGCCGTAATGGGAATATCAGACGTGCCGTATGTCTCGGCCAGAACGGAATGCGAGAAATGCATGATGTTCAGAGACTGCACATTCAGAAAAGAGGGGACTACCTGCCATGGGTGAAAGAAATTTTTTTGACAAAGACTACATAGTGATCCTTGACGGGGCAATGGGAACGCAGCTCCAGAAAAAAGGACTGAAACCCGGTGAAAAACCGGAGATTTTCGGCATGCAGCATCCCGAAGTAGTGGAAAGCATCCACAGGAGCTACATCGATCTCGGTACCAACATGATCTTCGCGAACACTTTTGGAGCGAACGCCCATAAACTTGCCGGGACCGGGGTCGCGGTAAAGGATGTGGTTGCGGCGAACGTTGCGACAGCAAAGCGTGTTGCGGATTCATACCTTCCCGAGCGCAAGATCAACGTGATCCTGAATGTCGGTCCTATCGGTGAACTGCTCGAGCCTCTCGGAACGCTCAAGTTCGAAGAGGCATACGACATTTTTAAAGAAATGATGGTAGCCGGTAAAGAAGCTGGAGTCGAGGCGATCGTAATTGAGACGTTCACGGATCTTTACGAGATGAAAGCAGCGCTCCTTGCGGCAAAAGAATGCACCGGCCTTCCCACAATAACTATGATGACTTTCGAGAAGAACGGAAGGACGTTCCTGGGCACATCCGCAGCTTCCATGGCGATGACGCTCGACAGTCTTGGATCCGATGTAATAGGGATAAACTGCTCACTTGGGCCAAAAGACGTTTATCCGATCCTGAAAGAAATCGCGGAATGGACGGATAAGCCGCTGATAGTGAAACCGAACGCAGGGCTTCCGGATCCGAGGACGGGAGAGTACGCGCTGAGCCCTGAGGATTTCGGTAAAGAACTCATGCCGTTCTTTGACCTTGGTATATCGGTTACAGGAGGCTGCTGCGGAACATCGCCGGATTACATAAGGGAAGTCGTCAAAAATGCAAGGGCTGCCGGCAAAAAACAACGCAAGCTTGGCAAGCGGAAGGGCATCTGTTCGGCCGGAAAAGTCGTTGAATACGGCAAGATCAACGTTATCGGGGAACGCATCAATCCGACAGGAAAGAAACGTCTCCAGCAGGCTCTTAAGGACCGCGACATGGACTATATCATGCAGCTCGCGATAGCCCAGCAGGAGGCAGGTGCCGACGTGCTCGATATCAATGTCGGCGCTCCGGGAGTTGACGAGGTATCACTCGTTGTTGATGTAGTTAAGGCTGTCCAGAGCGTGACAGACCTTCCTCTCCAGATCGACTCGGCGAATCCGGCTGTTCTCGAGGCAGGTCTCAGGGTGGTGAACGGAAGAGCGCTGGTCAATTCAGTCAACGGTGAAAAAGACCGCATGGACGCGGTTTTCCCGATAGTCAAGCACTACGGTGCGGCGCTTCTCGGACTGACAATGGATGAGAACGGGCTGCCGGAAACGACAGAGCAGAGATTTGACATCGCGTGCCGAATTCTCGATGAATCCAAAAAGTATGGTCTGGAAAAAGAAGACCTCATAATAGACTGCCTCACGCTGACGGTTTCCGCGCAGCAGGAGCAGGCTGTTGAGACATTGAGGGCGGTGAGACGCGTGCATGAAGAGCTCGGACTCCACTGCGCTCTTGGAGTAAGCAATATCTCGTTCGGGCTTCCTGCGAAGATCCATGTCACGGAGAACTTCCTGATCCAGGCGATGTGCTGCGGACTTGATTTCCCGATCATCAACCCGAATGAGAAAGTCATTATGGATGCGATAGCGTCCTACAAAGCTTTGTCGGGCGAAGACAAAAACTGCACGGCATATATCGAGCGGTTCGCCCCCGAAGAAGCCGCGATGAAAGCCGCGAAGTCCGGCGGCGGACAGGCTGCAAAAGTTGCTGCCGCGAGTCCGGCATTGCAAGGTGCGGCCGATGAAGAACCGAAAGATCCCCTGAGAACAGCTATTCTGAAAGGTCTTCACGGGGAGGCTGAAAAAATAACCGCTGAGCTTCTCGCGGATCACGAAGGCATGGAGATAATCCAGGGATACATCATCCCGGCTCTTGATGAGGTCGGCAAGAAATATGAGAAGGAAGAGATCTTCCTCCCGCAGCTCATCAATTCCGCAAACGCTGCTTGCGCCGGCCTTGAGCTCATAAAAGCCGAAATTGCAAAGAGCGGCGGGGAAGCGATAAGCAAGGGAACCATAATACTCGCGACAGTTCAGGGGGATATACACGATATCGGAAAGAATATCGTAAAAGTCGTCCTGGAAAACTATGGTTACAAAATAATCGACCTGGGAAGAGACGTTCCGCCGGAAAGAGTAGTGGAAGCCGCGATAGAGAACGACGTGAAGCTCGTCGGGCTTTCAGCGCTCATGACAACTACCGTCGGAGCGATGGAGGCGACGATCAAGGCGCTCAAGGAATCCGGGCACGAATGCGTGACATTTGTCGGCGGAGCGGTGCTGACACCCGACTACGCAAAGGAGATAGGAGCGGACTACTACACAGCCGATGCGCAGGCGTCTGTCGAGGTCGCGAAAAAGATACTGGGCTGACAGTAAGATCAGACGGAAACAAAATACAAAACTCCCGGACATTCGTCCGGGAGTTTTTGATCATGTTATTTCGGATCAATTGTGTGCGCCAAGTCTGTTTTCTATATATCCGACTACATCTTCTCTTGGGATACAAAGCGCGGCAGCGAGCTCTCCGAACAGGAGATCCTCCGCGCGTTTCATGAACCTCTTGTCGATCTGGCCAAGATGTCTGTTTTGGCTGATCGCATCGTTCATCTTCCTTCTTATCGACTTGGTCAGCATAATGAGGTCATCCGTATTGTGACGGTCTATCACGGATTGATAGTGTTTCGAAAGCTGCTGCGTGCTGCTGCTCTTGAATACTTCAGAACTGACGCCCGGCATGCGGTCGATGACATCGTTGGCTTCGCTTTCGCTCATCACGGGCCGCATAAAGACTTTCTTGTTGTCTACCGGTGCATAGATGATGCCGGCCTGGTATACAGGTTCCAGAATATAGTATAACTTGTCCTGTCCGTCGAATTCGTTTGTAGTGATCGCCGTCACTTTACAGACCCCAGTACCTCCGTACATGATCAGGTCATTGACCTTGAACACTGCTGAAACTCCTTTCCCCGGAAATTGGCGTCCTTTGTGAAATGCCTTACTCAACTGAAATAACGTGCAGCGCCAAAATTCCTACTATATTATAGCATGTTTTTTGTCAACGCGTAAGCCCGAAAATGCCGATTTTTTGCGGTTTTTGGGCATTTTAAGATCAATATGTTGCATGTTGGCATGCCAAATCCGCGTCCGGCATGGTATAATCGGGGTGCGTTTACGGATAGTAAAAAATGCAATAATCAAACACGATCGGAGAATACCTGGTGAAGTACATTGAAATAACGACAATACTCAGCGGCGCTGCGATAGAGCCGCTCACAGCTGCACTCGCAGCAGACGGGATCGAACAGACGGAAGTCACTGACCCTGCCGATATCGCGGAGATAATGGAGAAAAAAGAGTCCTTTGAGTGGGACTATATAAACGATCAGGTGCTGAAGGAAATGGAAGAACTCCCGCATCTGACGTGTTATTTCCCGTACGATGAAGACGGCGCTGCGCTCGCTGACAGGGCAGTCCGGATAATTGCTTCGGTAAAGAAGTCGGCGGAGAACGGCGAATACGGCGAAAACGTCGATTTCGGCCCTATGACCGTGAGCAGAAGCATAAGAGACGATTCGGACTGGAAAGACAAGTGGAAAGAGTATTTCAAGCCTTTCAGGGCATCTGAGCACATAGTGGTCAAGCCTTCGTGGGAAAACTACGAAGCGCATCCCGGCGACCTGGTAATAGAGATAGATCCGGGCATGGCTTTCGGGACAGGTACGCACGAGACCACATCAATGTGCATTGAGATGCTGGATAAATATATCGTTCCGGGCACAAAGGTCCTTGACCTGGGCTGCGGATCGGGGATACTGACTATCGCGGCTTCGCTGCTCGGGGCGGATGAAGTGCTGGGAGTGGACATAGACCGTGAGGCTGTCCGAGTCTCGGTCGAAAACATCGGATTAAACGGTGTTTCGGGGAATTGCCGCGCGGAGTATGGTGACATAACAAAGGGTATAAACTATACGGCGGATCTCATAGCCGGAAACCTCATGGCGGAGCTCGTCGCGATGCTTGCGCCTGATGTTTTTGCGCATCTCGCCGAAGGTGGACTCTTCATAACTTCAGGAATACTCACCGAAAAGAAAGACATGGTCAGTGAAGCTTTGGAGAAAGCGGGCTTTGTTATTGAAGAGGTCATGACAAAGGGTGAATGGGTCTGCATAGCGGCCCGGAAGGAAGCATCATGAAGGCGGCGTTCAGAACACTGGGGTGCAAGGTCAACCGCTACGAGACGGAAGCCCTGATGCAGAGGTTCGCCGGGCTCGGCTTTGATATATGCGAAGAAGACGAACGCGCCGACGTTTACGTCATAAATACATGCACTGTCACGAACCTCGCGGACAGGAAATCGCGCCAGTTCATCCGCCGCGCGAGAAAACTCAACGCAGACGCGGTAGTCTGTGTGACCGGCTGCTACGCGCAGATCAATCCGGACGAAGCGGCTTCCATAGAAGGCGTCGACCTTGTAGTCGGTACGGATGAGAAACACATGATACCGGAACTCGTGATGGGGCTGCTGGAGAAGAGGGAATTCTCAGGCGCAAAAATCGTCATGAAGGAACGTGATGATCTCAGGGAATATGAGGAACTCTCTATACGCGGAGGAATGACTGGAAGGACCCGCGCGTTCATCAAGATAGAAGACGGCTGCGACCACTACTGTACATACTGCATAATACCGTACGCGCGCGGCCATATCAGGAGCAGGACTCCCGAAAGTATCGCGGAGGAAGTTCGCGACTTGGTGGAACACGGCTGCAAGGAGATAGTGCTGACGGGGATAAATACGGCTTTCTACGGACGCGATCTCGGGCTGCCCGGTGTCGAGCCGCTGATCGCCGAACTGAACAGTATACCGGGTGATTTCAGAATCAGACTGAGCTCGCTTGAACCGACAGTGATCGGGGCGAAGGATATACTGGGACTTCTCGGGTATGAGAAGCTTTGTCATCATCTGCACCTGGCGCTCCAGAGCGGTTCGGACAAAGTCCTGTCCGAGATGCGGCGCGGGTACACGTCAGCAGAATACCTGGATATTGTTAAGGCGGTAAGGGAGGCGGATCCGCTTTACGGATTCTCCACAGACATCATAGTCGGGTTCCCGGGCGAGACAGATGCCGATTTCGATGGCAGCTGCTCAGTGACCCAAGCCGCTGGATTCGGAAAAGTGCACGTATTCAAGTACTCCAGAAGGCAGGGAACTCCAGCTGCAGAGCGCAGCGACCAGGTTCCGGGCGACATCAAGAACGAAAGAAGCGCTAAGCTGATCGGACTGGCTTCAGACACCGCGGCAGGATTTTTTCAAAGAAACATCGGCTCAGAGCAGGTAGTGCTCGTGGAAAGATCTGTCACTGATCCGGTGACCGGCGAGTCGCAGGGAATAGAGGGCGAGCCGGACTTTGTTAAAGACGCGGAGAGCGGTTTTGTCTGCGGATATACCGGGAACTACATCAAGACATACATCGAAGGCGGGGAAGAGCTTTACAACAAGTTTGTCCGCGTCCGCATGACCGGACCTTACCGTGACGGCATGAAAGCTGAGATCATATATTGATGCCCGGCTTGTAACACATTCGGCAATGATGATATAATCAGATAACAAAGACGCTCCGCGCCTGAAATCTATACAGGGAGGTAAATCAATGGCAGACTGCTTATTTTGCATGATCGCAAATCATGAGATACCGTCTGAAATAGTCTACGAAGACGATAAGATCTGCGTTTACCGCGATATCGCTCCGCAGGCTCCTGTGCACGTCCTTATGATCCCCAAAAAGCATATCGAGTCACTCGATGATGTCACAGAGGATGACAAGGAACTCCTCGGATACATGATGCTCAAAGTCCACGAAATGGTGGAACTCCTCGGTATCGAAAACGGATACCGCGTTGTGAGCAATAACGGGGAAGACGCGCAGCAAACGGTAAAACACATACATCTTCATATCCTGGGAGGACGTCCGTTCGGCTGGCCGCCGGGCTGATTAGCGGGCTGACTGCCTTGTCGGCCATAGGGCTGATCGCCGGCTGCAGAACTGATTGCCGGGGGTCCGCCTGAACAAAGCATCCGATTTGCCGCATGTTGCTTTTTCGCGGCAAATCTGTTGCCAATTGCTTTGTACGGAAAGAAAGTGGGGATAATTTCAACGATTGCGGTCACAGACAGAACTGTCTGCCGGTGACCCGGCCTGAACAGGCCGAATAACCGTTGAAATTATCCCCACATTTTTCACATACCGTTCACATATTGGGCATGTCCATAGTGTACAATCTTAAAAGTACATTAACCGTTTCTTAAGAATGCGATGTAATTGTTAAAATTTTCTAATGACGAAAGCGAAGAAAACAATTTCATTACTCATTGCGCTTATCATGATTTTTGCAGTCTGCGCGACTTCAGTCTACGCGGATCAGAAGATCCCGGAAGGCGAAAGCGCTGCTGAAAAGATCCTGAAATACATTTCACCGGACGCGGCAGTGTCTGTATCTTGTGATGGAAAGCTCAAGACCAGTCACAGTTCCAACGAACTGAAGGTCCGTGACAAGGGCGTAGCGTACAGAATAAAACTCAACAAGGGTACGAATGACCTGCGCAATTTCTCTGTAACATATCACGATGCTGTGGAGATCGACGGCAGAAAGCTTGATGAGAGACTCACTTTCATCAGCGCTGAATCGGATGACGAAGCGGTTCTCAGAGTTTCTTCCATAAGACCCGAATACAAGATCAGGGGAGAAGAATGGGTGATTTCAGAAGGTGACGACATTGCTGGACTCGCAGCAGAA
>JAFOKI010000287.1 GCA_017419895.1 Eubacterium sp.
GCACGCCTGCGTCCCGGAATAGTCGAACTCGCAGGCCTGTCCGATCACTATCGGACCGGACCCTATGATAAGGACCTTATGGATATCTGTTCTCTGCGGCATTGTGTCCCCCTTGACTCTTTCTCTAGTTTCACACTATCTAATCTATTATACCTTGACGCGGCCTATTTGTCTTGAGTTTTCTGCTCATATATACCGCGCTATTATCGAATTTATCATCATATCCCACTCTTCGGCGGGCGTTTCCTCACAAATCTTATTCAATCGCGCTGTCGTCTGCGGCGGCAGAAGTCCCATCTGCCCGGGGCTTCCGATATGACAAAGCCTTCTGCCCAGCTGATAAAGCTTCCTCATATCCTCCGGCATCGCAAGGTACTCATCGATGATTGCGAGCATCCTGCTCTTGTCATTCTCCATATGTCCTTCCACGTACGGCAGAAGATTGATTATGTGATCGCTCACGATCTTCCCACCGCCTTCACAAAGAGACACGAGAATCTTCAGTTCCCTGACCTTGTCATCGTCACCCGCAAGGATGAATCTTCCCTCTTCCATATCGCGGTAAAGCTCCGTTCCCGGTTTCACCGCGCATGTCCTGATCCTCAGGAAATCCGGTTTGACTGCGTTCACTACCCGCGCCATACCCTTCGCGTTTTCTTCGCTCAGAGCTTTACCGCCGAGTCCCGGCATGAAATACACCGATAGCTCGATTCCGCCCGCTTTCACGGCGCGTCCCGCGGCGATCTGCTGCTCGGACGTGGTTCCTTTTCCGACCAGCTTGAGAACCTCGTCCGAACCCGACTCGAATCCGGAGTGGATCCTGTCCAGTCCCGCATCCTTCAGCTCAGCAAAATCCTCTGCAGTCATTTTCGAAAGGTTTTCTGCACGTCCGTAGCTCGTGATCCTTGTGACGTCCGGGAATTTAGCTTTGAGATATCTCAGCACCTCTGAGAGCCTTCCGTCTCTCAGAATGAGCGAGTTTCCGTCCTGCAGGAATACACTCCCGGTCCCGTTTATCAGCCAGTTCGCGACCATGGCGAAGCACTGCCGTTCCTCTCCGTTCATCCCGGCAAGCTCGATATTCAGGCCGTCGATATCCCAGTCTGAACCGCGCCTGTATTTTTCCGCGATGTCCGCGAGAGCGCGCATGTTGTCTATGTCTTTCTTTATATCGTCCGCTGAATAGGTCCTGAACCTTGTATGCTTGTAAAGCCCGCAGAACTTGCACTTGTTCCATGTGCAGCCGTTTGTGATCTGAAGAAGCAGGCTGTCCGCCTCGCTCGGCGGCCTGATAGGACCTATATGAAAACTCATATCACTCATAAGAGCTCCCTAAAAAAAGAGCCGCTGCCCTGAAGCAGTGGCTCATAATTATTAACTGTGTTTACGCGTATTCGCGCCGGAGATAACTTTGTTCACCGCGAGCGCCGCGACAACTGCAACAACTCCGGCAATGTCCGTTACCGTTCCCGGATACATCATCATAAGTCCCGCCGCCGCGAGTACGATCCTGACAAGCGGATTGAGATGCTCCATGAAATAACCTTCCAAAGCAGCCGCTATCGCGATCATACCGAAGAAGCTCGTGATTATGATCAGAATGAAACTTCCGACCGTAGTGTCTATCAGGAGCATCGCCGGGTTCATCGCGAAAATATACGGGATCAGGAATGCCGCGATGGCAAGCCTGGTCGCGTTTACTCCGGTCTTCATCGGGTTAGCCTTGGCAATGGCCGATCCCGCGTAAGCCGCGAGCGCAACCGGCGGAGTGATGTCGGCCACGATGCCGAAATAGAATACGAACATGTTCGCGACTATCGGATTGAGTCCCATGCCTACTGTGAGGATCGGGGCTGTGGTAGTCGCCATGATGATATAGTTCGCTGTCGTCGGTACACCCATTCCGAGGAGGATGCAGCAGATCATCGTGAGAACGAGCGCGATCAAAAGGTGTCCGTTCGAAACGCCGACGATCGCGGAGATGAATATCTGGCCGAGACCCGTCATCGTTACCACGCCCGCGATTATGCCCGCGATACCGCAGGCGACCGCGATGCTGATCGTATTTCTTGCGCCGGCTTCAAGCGCGTTGACAAAGCGCGCCGGGCTCATGCGGTGTTCTTTGTTGAACATGCTGACAACGATGCAAAGGATCGTCGCAAAGATCGCCGCCCTGCTCATCGTGAATCCCTGTATGATCATGTAAACCAGTACTACAAGGGGTACCAGCAGGTAAAACTTAGGCAGGAGACCGCGGAACTTGGGCAGCTGGTCACGCGAAATGCCCTTGAGTCCGAGCTTCTTGGCTCTGAAATGGACCATCAGGAAAATTCCCGTGAAATACAGGATAGCGGGCAGGACCGCACGGACGATGATCGTGGAATAAGGAACTCCGACGATCTCCGCCATCAGGAACGCGGCTGCGCCCATAATCGGCGGCATGATCTGTCCACCTGTGGACGCTGCAGCTTCTACCGCGCCGGCGAATTCTCCGGGGTAGCCAGTTTTCTTCATCATCGGAATCGTTACGGAACCTGTTGTAACTGTGTTTCCAACGCTGGATCCGGAGACCATTCCGCAGAGCGCACTCGAAATGACCGCTACTTTTGCGGGGCCGCCGGATGCGGAACCCGCGATCGCGTTAGCGCACGAGATAAAGAAATCCGATATCCCGGTCGCTTCCAGGAACGCTCCGAATATTATGAACAGTACGATATACGTGCTGCAGACTCCGATCGGCGTTCCGATAACTCCAGTCGTCGTGTAGAAAAGGTTGTAAACGACTTTCTGCAGACTGTTTCCCTGCGCGAACGAATAAATCACGAACAAAGTCGCAACTACCAGTATCGGTATACCCGTTACTCTCCTGCAGCACTCTGCCAGTACAAGTATTCCGATCACACCCAATATCACCTCGACCTGGTTTATCCTGGTCGCGTGATTGATTATCGCTTTATTGTTTATTACAAAGTAGAAAAAGCTCCCGCTTCCGATTATCGCAAGTATGATGTCGTAGAACGGCATGGTGTTCGGCTTGGGAGTTTTGCCTCCGTGCTTTTTGATCGGAAACAGTATGAATACGAAAAGTATGACCATACCAAGGAAGAGCGGCCTTCTGATACGTTCATCCCATACCGCAAACAGGTTCATCCATACCATGAATACGGAAAAAGCCGCAAGCATCGCCTTTATCACAATTCCCGGCACGCCGTTCCAGACACGGATGTTGGCTTCCCTGTCATATTTCTTCATGACCTCATCCACATCGGCCATGACATCGCCTTCTTCGCGCTCCAGATCAGAATGCTCCATGGACTCCGGATCTACCTGGCCGGTGTTTCCTTCAAGGATATCCCGAAGATCACCCTTTGTAATATTGTCATTTTTCTTCCTAAACAAATCTGTTCCCTCCCAACTCAGAGGTGGTTAATACTTTCAGGAACCGCGTCACGGCAGAGGCAGGTACGGTTCCCATTTGAACCTTACTTTCGCGTTTCTTCCGC
>JAFOKI010000288.1 GCA_017419895.1 Eubacterium sp.
CACCATACCGTTTTACATCAAGCTCATCTTCCGAATCTATGTATTCCGGTTCGCCGAGTATATCTACGTTGATCTCAAGGAATTTGAGTTCGTCGGGTCCGATCTCCGGAAATCTGGGATCGTTCGAGCACGCGCTTATTGCGTTCTGTATGATCTCGTCAGCGACTGACCTCGTTGTCGGTCCGGTCGTGCCAATGCATCCTCTGAGTTCGCCGTGCTCATGGATCGAGACGAACGCGCCGGCGCGCCTGTCCATCATCTCACCGGGCAGCCCTTCCGGCACCCGCAGCTTCTTCCGTCTCAGAACAAAGCATTCCACCGCCTGCCTCGCGAGTCTGACGTACTCGTCCGACTTGTCATTCTTCTCTTCGATCTCGCGTTCCAGTCTCGTGAGATAGTCGTCCAGAAAATGCCTGCTTTCGTCCGGTTCTCCCGGAATAAACGTGCATATGCCGTATCCGACTCCCGTCACATCCTGATGCGAAAGCTTTTCAACCTTTACGGATAGACCGTCAAACGCTCCCGCCATGATAACAAATGACCTGTGGCCGCACTCAGCGGCTTTTTCGCAGAAGACTCCGTCAAAATCAAAAAGCTCACCGAAAGCCGCCCTGCCCATCACATCCATGATCCGCTCGTCATACTCGGGTCCTTCAGGCGCAAACCCATAAGGTCCATAATGCTGAAGCTTATGTGAGAGGTCTCCGCTCGCGACAATCACGGCTTTTCTTCCCGTTGATTCGACCGCTTCCCTGATCACACGGCCGAGCCTGTAATGCTCCGTCAGCGGCTGGCCGGAGAGTCCGATCCGCACGATTTTTCCGCCTTTGTACTTCTTCCGTATGAACCAAAGCGGCACCATCGTCCCGTGGTCTAGCCTTTTGTCCCGCTCTCCCTTTGTTCCTGCGTATATGCCTTCCGAATCACACCGGGAGCATATATCACTCACCAATTGACTGTCGTACTCCTCGCTGAATACGACCTTTGGCGCACGGAACTCAGCAAAACTCCCCTTCGCGCTCTCGCCCGGGGAAATATGAAAATAGTCCGAGTACATTATGGTATGCGGACTCGTGATTATAATCGTTTCCGGTTTTATAGCCGCGATCATGTCCGCGGTTTTTTCATATGCCGCGGTCGTTTCGGCTATCTGCCTTTCGCTGCCCCGCCCCACGTCAGGCACTATCATCGGCGGATGCGGAACCATGAACCCCGCAATTATAGGCATAACATTACCTCCTTTACAACAAAGCAGCCTCTGGCCGCATGCAGCTTTCTGCAAGCAAAAAGCCCCGCGGCCGGAATCGTTTTCCGGCCGTGCGGGGCACTTGTATTACATTCTTTCGGGAGCCTTGACTCCGAGGAGTCCAAGGCCCGTCGCGATGGTGTTCCTCGCTGCGATCGTCAGCGCGACCTTTGCAGTCTGCTCTTTCTCGTCACTCGTAAGAATATGTTCATCATGATAGAACTTGTTGTAGCTCTGGGCTATGTCTACGATGTGACGTGTTACGATCGAAGGCTCATACTTTTCAGCGGCTTCCTTCACGATTCCCGGGAACGCGTAAATCAGTTTCACGAGTTCGTAGGCGCTGCCTCCTGTCAGATAAGAATAATCGACTGCGTCAGAATCACCACCAGCAATGGCTTTCGAAGCCGCCGCGACCACTCCGCCGCCCGCTTTCCTCAGAACACTTGCGCATCTCGCGTGAGTGTACTGGACATACGGACCCGTCTCGCCGTCAAAGTTCAGGACCTGATCCCATCTGAATTCATAATCCTTGATCTTGCTGTTCGAAAGCTCGTTGAATACCACAGCTCCGACTCCGACGACTTTCGCGGTCTCGTCGATCATCTCCTGCGACGCGTCAGGATTCTTTTCTTTTATTATCTCTCTCGTCTTGTCGATGGCTTCGTTCAGAACATCCTCCAGGAAAACTACATTTCCCTTTCTTGTCGAAAGCGTCTGTCCGCCTTCCAGGCTGACCATCCCAAACGGGATGTGGACACAGTCTTTCGCCCATTCGTATCCCATCTTTTCGAGGACCTTCCAGAGCTGCTTGAAATACAGGCTCTGCTGGGAAGCAACGACATACAGGTTTTTGTAGAAATCATATGTCTCTTTCCTGTACACAGCGGTCGCAATGTCGCGTGTGCAGTAAACCGAGCTGCCGTCCGACTTTGTTATGATCGCGGGAGGCATGTTGAATTCGTCGAGCATAACTACGTTCGCGCCTTCCGATTCTACGAGAAGACCTTTTGACACGAGATCGTCGATGTGCCTCTGCATCATCCCGGTGTACATGCTTTCACCGTCGTACGCGTCAAACTCGATGCCGAGCAGATCATACACCCTGTTGAACTCGCGCATCGAAAGCTCCGAGAACCACTTCCAAAGTCTTACCTCGTCCTCTCCGCCGTGTTCGAGATCGTAGAAAGTCTTCCTGGCTTCCTCGTCGAGCGACGGATCCATTTTTGCTTCTTCATGGAACCTCGTGTAATAGCTGAGGAGCGTTCTGATCGGATCGCGCTCGATATCAGCATCGTTTCCCCAGTGCCTGTACGCGCATATCATTTTTCCGAACTGCGTGCCGTAGTCGCCGAGATGGTTCGTACGGACAACGCTGTACCCGAGCGCGTCATACAGCTTGTAGATCGAGTTTCCGATCACCGTGCTCCTGATGTGGCCGATGTGGAAAGGCTTAGCGATGTTGGGGGACGAGAAGTCAATGACTATCGTCTTCCCGCTGCCCTCATCCGAGCGGCCGAACCCATCCTTGTCGAGTGCCGCGGCGATCGTTTCACCGATTACCGCTTTCTTGTTCATGAAGAAATTGACATAGGCGTTGACCTGCCTTACTTCCTCGAACAAAGCGTTCCCGGCGAGTTTTCCGGCGATGTCCTGCGCGATGAGAGGCGGCGCTTTTCTCATGATTTTCGCAAGGCGGAAGCATGGGAATGCATAGTCTCCGAGCTTGCTGTCCTGAGGCACTTCTATCATCCCGTAAATATCATCCTTCGGGATCTCCGTTAGTTCATTTGCAATAGCGTTTGCTATCTCAGTCTTGAAATCTATCATGCTGTTCCTTTCCTCTGCTGCTATTTTTCTTTAAGCACCACGATGGTGACGCCGTCTCCGCCTTCATTGTGCACGCCGTTTCTGAACGACGCAACGTGTTTATTTGTTTTAAGCATCTTCCGGATCCCGTTCCTGAGGATACCTTCACCTCTCCCGTGGATCACAGTGACCTCTCTTAAGCCGCTCATCGACACGTCATCCAGATACTTCTCAACATCCATCCTCGCGTTATCGAGATCCTGCCCGCGGACATCCAGACTGCTTTTTACGCTCATCGCCTTCGAGCGCGCGATAGATGTTCCCGGACGGGAAGAAATCGTCTTTTTCTTGTTTGCCTGTTTGGACCCGTCGTTCAGAAGTTCAATATCGTCCAGTTTAACGGTGGTCTTGATCACACCGGCTCTAATCTTCACTTCGTCCTTGTCATCCGGCGGATCGATCACAGTCCCGGTAAGCCCAAGCGAGAGTATTCTCACCGTGTCCCCTGCTTTGACTTCCGATGCAGGCACGGGCGCGCTGTTCACGCGGCTCACGATTTTTTCGCTGTACTGCTCGGTCTTTTCCCGCAGTTTCCTCTTGGTTTCGGAATAATCCCTGTTTCTCTCTCCAAGGCTGTCTTTCCTCGCGAGAGCCTTGAGTTCTTCTCTTACCTCGTCTGCAGTATCCTGGGCATCCTTAAGTATCCCCCGGGCCTGCTGCCTAGCGTCCGCAAGTATCTTCTCGCGCTCACGTATCAGCTTCTCGGCATCCTGCTCGAGTTTCAATCTGTCCAGTCTGGTCTTTTCGAGGAGCGACGCCGCTTCCATCCTGTCGTTTTCAGCTCTGTGCCTGTCCTGGTCGATGGAAGCTATCAGATCCTCGAACTCTGCTTCCCCTCTGTCTATTATCACGCCGGCTCTCTCGATGATTCCGTTGGGAAGCCCGAGTTTCCTGGAAATCTCGAACGCGTTGGAACGTCCCGGAGTCCCCGTGAGCAGCCTGTAAGTCGGGCTCAGTGTCTCCACATCGAATTCCATCGACGCGTTCTCCACGCCCTCCCTCGAGAGAGCGAATTTTTTAAGTTCGTTATAATGTGTGGTCGCAGCCGTATATGCCCCGCGGCTGTAGAGTTCTTCGAGTATCGCTATGCCGAGTGCCGCGCCTTCTGTCGGATCCGTTCCGGCACCAAGCTCATCTAGCAGAACGAGCGTCCTGCTGTTCGCGCGGGATACGATCTCA
>JAFOKI010000289.1 GCA_017419895.1 Eubacterium sp.
AAGATATCGATATAACCGCGTTTGATGCACTCTTTATAGATTTTCTGTGTCGCGGGGATGATGATCGTCCTGACGTCTTTAGCCACGTGACGGTCCTTAAGGATCTCAGCAGCGATTTCCATGTCCTGGAGACGTCCATTGGTGCAGGAGCCGATAACTACCTGGTCGATAGCGATGTCTCCGGCTTCTTTTGCCGGTTTGGTATTCTCCGGGAGGTGAGGGAACGCGACTGTCGGAGGGATAGTTCCGAGATCGATGTCATATACCTCGTCGTATTCAGCATCCGGATCGGCAGTGTATTCCTTATACGGACGGTTTACTCGGCCTTCCATGTATTCCCTGGTCTTATCGTCGACCGGGAAGATACCGTTTTTGGCGCCGGCTTCTATTGCCATGTTGCAGACAGTAAATCTGTCATCCATGGTGAGGGAGCTGACACCGTCACCGACGAATTCCATCGACTTATAAAGTGCTCCGTCGACGCCGATCATTCCGATAATGTGGAGGATCAGGTCTTTTCCGCTTACGTTCGGTTTGAATTCGCCGGACAGTCTGAACTGAATCGCGGAAGGAACCTTGAACCATGCTTTTCCGGTGGCAATTCCCGCGCTGAGGTCTGTTGATCCGACGCCTGTCGAGAATGCTCCAAGAGCTCCGTATGTGCATGTGTGCGAGTCCGCGCCGATCACGCAGTCGCCGGAAGCGACGAGTCCTTTTTCAGGAAGAAGGGCGTGTTCTATGCCCATCTCACCGACGTCATAGAAATTTGTGATGTCGAATTTTCTTGCAAAGGTGCGGCAGGTCTTGCACTGCTCAGCGCTCTTGATATCTTTGTTCGGTACGAAATGGTCCATGACGAGCGAGATCTTGTCTTTGTCATAGACACCGGTGAACCCGGCTTTTTCAAATTCCCTTATGGATACCGGCCCCGTAATGTCATTGGCCAGTACCATGTCGAGATTCGCGTTGATGAGCTGGCCGGCTGTAACAGAGCCGAGTCCCGCGTGATCCGCGAGTATCTTCTGGGTCATTGTCATTCCCATGGTTTAGGTTCCTCCTGATTATATTTCAAAATACATATACAAAGCCGCGCGGCCGCACGGCTTTGTAATATCCATATATCTATCAGCCGCGGACTTTCTGCCAGCTGATGAACTGATTGGTCTTGTTCATTCTGTTCAGAGCACTGACGAGAGCGTTGACGGAAGCGAGGATGATATCGTCATGGATACCGACTCCCCAGTATCTTCTGTCCTTCTTGTCGGCTATGCAGATATACGCAGCAGCCTTGGAGTCGGACTCTGCGCTGAGAGCGTGCTCGGAATATGTAATGAAGTCATATTCGAAATTGTATTTTGTCTTCCTGAGCGCGTTGCTGACCGCGTCGAGACGTCCGTTACCGGTAGCATAGAGGTGATCGTATGTATCATCGCCGATGACGACTCGCATGTCGACCTCAAACTGTCGTGCTCCTTCTTCCTTGGTCGAGGAAATATGATGGAATGTGGCATGTGTGATGTCGACCGGCTCGAAGTAGTTGATGTATTCCTGCTTGAATGCCTCGAAAATCTCGTCGGAAGAGAGTTCGCGATGGCCTTTGTCGGAAAGGTCGGTCATCATGAAGCCGATTTCCGGACGCATTGCCTTCGGTACGATGAATCCATGGTCGCGCTCCAGGAGATATGCTACGCCGCCTTTTCCGGACTGGCTGTTGATCCTGATAACATCGCTCTCGTATTCACGGTTGAGGTCATGCGGGTCGATCGGAAGATACGGACAGGTCCATCTGGACGGATCCGTTTCCTCGCGGAAATGCATGCCTTTTGCGATAGCGTCCTGATGCGATCCTGAGAACGCGGCGAATACAAGCTCGCCTGCGTACGGATGACGCGGACCGACTGTCATATCGGTATATTTCTCGTAATGCTCGACAACGTCCGGCATATCGTGGAAGTCAAGTCCGGGATCCACGCCGTGTGTGAACATGTTGACGGCAAGTGTTACGATGTCGACGTTTCCTGTACGTTCGCCGTTTCCGAAGAGTGTTCCCTCGACACGGTCGCCGCCGGCAAGGATACCGAGTTCTGCGCAGGCAACGCCTGTTCCTCTGTCATTGTGCGGATGGAGCGACAGGATGACATTTTCTCTGTCGTGCATGTTCTTGCTCATGTAGTTGATCTGATTCGCGTAGACGTGGGGGAGGGACATCTCGACCGTCGCCGGAAGGTTCATGATGACTTTCTTCTCGGGTGTCGGTTTCCAGATATCGATGACCTCGTTGCAGACGTCTCTCGCGAATTCCATCTCTGTGCCCGTGAAGCTCTCGGGAGAATACTCGAAATAGAAATCCGTACCGGGACTCTGGGCAGCGAGTTCGTTCATTATGGTCGCGCCTTCTTTTGCTATATCGATGATCTCCTGTTCAGTAGCTCTGAATACCTGCTGCCTCTGGGCAAAAGACGTCGAGTTGTAAAGGTGTACGATGGCGCGTTTCGCTCCGTCGAGGGAGTCGAAAGTGCGCTTGATGATATGTTCACGCGACTGCGTAAGTACCTGTACTATTACGTCGTCGGGGATCATGTCTTTGTCTATAAGGGTTCTGAGGAAAGCGTATTCAGTTTCGGATGCTGCGGGGAATCCGACCTCGATCTCTTTGAAACCGAGTTTAACGAGGTAGTTGAAGAAATCGACTTTCTGCTCAAGACTCATCGGCACGATAAGAGCCTGGTTTCCGTCTCTAAGGTCGACGCTGCACCAAATGGGGGCTTTGTCGATATGGTCTTTTTTGACCCAGTCTGTGTACTCTTCAGCTACCGGATAATAGCCCGGTTTGTACTTGGTGTAGTTTTTCATGTTTTTCCTCCGTGTTCCTATAAAAGCTCTCTTTAACGGATGTGCCGTGAAACAAAAACGTCTCTTCCGGCGATCGCAATTAGTCGTAAAGAGACGAAAACATTCAGGTTTCCGCGGTACCACTCTTCTTGGCAGTCCGTCTGTCTTCCCGGCATATGCCGGTCCGCTCTAACAGTCTGTCCACTCATTTAGGGGGCTGCTCGGGGGTGAGACACCGGAGCGCGGTCATGACCTCTCAGCAAACGGTCATTCTCTGTAGACTCACGTGGGTCCGGTTTATTCCCGTCATCGCAAAGCGTAACGTATTAAATTAATGTAAGCATTTTTGATGCTTTGCATACCAATATATCGAAGTTTCAACGGATTGTCAATCTAAATATATCTAAATATAGTAGTTTTTTGAGTTTTTGCGGCACGGAGAAGGCACGGCTTTGTTATAAACGGCTGCGACATCACAGATATGTCAAAATCAACGATTTTCCTTGCAAATACAAGCGCTTTTGAATAAAATAATAATGTTAATATAAAATCGCTTTTAAGGAGAAAGAAATGACAGTCGATCTGAAAAAAAGAAGCTTCCTTACACTGATGGATTTCACACAGGAGGAGATCCGCTACCTTCTCGATCTCGCCCATAAACTTAAGGCAGACAAGAAGGCCGGTATTTATGAATATCATTTGAAGAACAAGAATATTTGTCTTTTGTTCGATAAGACTTCTACAAGAACCAGAAGTTCGTTCGAGGTTGCAGGCCATGATGAAGGCGCTCATGTAACATATCTCGAGAGCGGTTCTTCCCAGGTTGGCAAGAAAGAAAGCATAGAAGACAGCGCCAAGGTTCTTGGAAGAATGTTTGACGGCATCGAATACAGAGGATACAGCCAGGCGCTCGTCGAATCCCTTGCGGAGCATTCCGGCGTACCTGTATGGAACGGTCTTACCGATGTGGACCATCCGACACAGATAATCGCTGACATGATGACGATAGAAGAGCACATCGATAAGCCGTTAAAAGATGTCAAAGTTGTGTTCTGCGGCGACATCAGAAACAACATGGCATATGCCTGGATGTACGGATGCGCCAAGATGGGAATGAAGCTCGTCTGTTATGGTCCGGACGTGCTCGCCGCCGAGATGGATAAAGATGTTATCGAAAGAGCAATGAAAGCCGCGGAGGAAAGCGGAGCAGAGATTGTCATCTCGTCCGATCCCGCTGCATTGAAAGATGCCGATGTGATCTATACAGATATTTGGGCATC
>JAFOKI010000290.1 GCA_017419895.1 Eubacterium sp.
AAGATAGTTCCGGCAATGCTGATGGCGGCAGCGAGACTCGATATCCCGGCCATCGTTTGCGGCTGCGGTCCGATGATTAGCGGCATAGAGTTCGATGGACGAATGGCCGATCTCACGTCAGTCGCTGCGGCAAAGGGAATGGTTGCGGCAGGAAAACTATCAGAGAACGAGTATCACAGTCTGGAAAACACGGCTTGCATAGGCTGCGGTTCCTGCGGTTTCCTGGGTACGGCGAATTCGATGGGATGCGTGGCTGAGGCGCTCGGAATGGCGATGCCGGGAAGCGCTCTCATCCCCGCGGTTTATGCGGAGAGACTCAGAAGCTCTTTCGAAGCAGGCCGCGCTGTCTGCGGGCTCGCGCGTAAAGGCATCACTGCCAGAAAGATCATAACCGAGCAATCCATCCGTAATGCGATCAGGGTAACGATGGCGATCGCCGGATCCACCAACGCGGTGCTGCATCTTTCCGCAATTGCCAATGAAGCGGAACTCGACATGAACGTCATGGACGCGTTCGCGGAGCTCAATCAGACTACCCCGCAGATCGCAAAGGTTAATCCCGCGGCTAAATGGGACATGGAAGCGTTCTATCACGCGGGTGGTATTCCGAGGGTAATGGACAGGCTCGGTGACATGATAGACCGGGATCAGCTCTCATGCGCCGGATGCACGATCGGCGAAGCGCTTGACGCGTACAGATACGATTTTCCGGAGAATCCGGAAATCATAAAGACAGTTGACGATCCGTTCAGTAAGACAGGCGGTATCGCGGTGCTCAGAGGCAACCTCGCGCCGGATACGGGTATTTCCAAACCCGGAGCGTTCGACGCCAAGCTCCACAGATTTACCGGAAAAGCTATATGCTTTGACTCGGAAGAGGAAGCTGACGCGGCGATCCTGGCAGGAAAGATCAAACCGGGAAGCGTGGTTGTGATAAGATATGAAGGACCGAAGGGCGGTCCCGGAATGCGCGAGATGTTCAAAGCGAACAAGTATCTCTACGGCGTGGGTCTTGCGGAGTCGACCGCTATTGTGACAGACGGCAGATTCTCCGGGACGAATAACGGATGCTTTGTCGGACATGTTTCGCCTGAGGCTGCTGAAGGCGGCCCGATAGCAATCGTTCACGACGGAGATGAGATCACGATCGATGTGATAGACGGCATCCTGACGCTGCATGTGTCCGACGAGGAAATAGCAGCGAGACTCGCCGAATGGAAGAGACCTGAGAAGCCGATTCCCAGAGGATATCTCAGGATGTACGCGAAACATGCTTCTTCAGCCGACAAAGGCGCCGTGATGCAGTACTAGTTTCGCGGGCGGCGGAGGATGATATCATAAGCGCCGCGGGAAACTTTGTTATATGAAAGAAAGGGGAAAACTCTTGGATAAAAAGATACGGAACATACTGGAAGAAAACTTTACTATAGAACACAGGATCAGGAAATTCAAAGAAGAAACCGATTCTGAAATGATGGAGAAAAGGGCTGACGACCTGACGGAAGCTATCCTTGAGCGCATGATGGATGATGGGATCATGCTTGTCCCGATTGGTTTTACCGATGAGAAGGGCAATCAGATGGATTTTAGGGATATGACTTATGACGAGGTCGATGAGCTGCTGAGATCGTATGAGGGGGAAATCAGTCTCACGATGGTGAATGATGAGGAGGAAGAAAAGAACTGGCTTCCGGTTTTCACCAGCGTGGACGAGTACATGCTTGCGGATGAACCGGAAAGTATGATGCTGCCTGACGCGATCCGCCATCTCTTTGAACTCGTAGATTCGTTTGAACTTGACGGGATCGTGATAGACCCGTTCGGTGACCTCAGTATCAACATGCCGAAAGAACTCATAGAAGCAGTAATGGAGGCTGTCGAAGAGGAAGAGGCAAACAATGACGGCGACATAAATCTTGTCGAAGGCGATATCACAGCTCTTAAGGTAGACGCGATAGTCAACGCCGCGAACAATACACTTCTTGGCGGAAATGGTGTCGACGGCGCGATCCACCGCGCAGCGGGTCCCGATCTTCTGAAAGAATGCAGGGATCTTCACGGATGCGCTACCGGTCAGGCCAAACTTACGGGCGGCTACGAGCTTCCGGCAGATTACGTTATCCACACAGTCGGTCCTATCTATTCAGGAGACAGGGAAGACCCGGAGCTTTTGGCTGACTGCTATTGGAATTCCCTGGATCTCGCGCTTGCGCACGGCGACATCAAATCGATCGCATTCCCGGCGATTTCCACAGGAGTGTTCGGATATCCGAAGAAAGAAGCCGCGACAATCGCTGTGGACACGGTGCTTGACTGGCTGGATGAGCATGAAGGCTGCGGCATGAAGATCACCTTCTGCGTATATAACAAAGAAATGTACGATATCTATCAGAAGATACTTGATGATCTGCTTGGTCAGGATGATTAAGCGCTAAACAGGGGAAGCAAGATCGTTAGGGAAAAAGAGAACAAAGGGGGAACAGGATGCTTGAGTTTTTGAAGGAATACATTAAGCACCCGAGGTCTGTAGGAGCTATCGCCCCGAGCGGGCAGTTTTTGGCGCAGAAGATGATGGAGCCCATAGATTTCGATAAGGCGAAGCTTATCGTGGAATATGGTCCGGGAACAGGGTCTTTTACGAGGGAACTCGTCGAGAGGAAAAAGCCTGAAACAAGACTTGTCCTGATTGAACACAACAAGTCGTTTTGCAGGACGCTTTCAAAATGGCTGGAAAAGCGCGGCGTTGAGAATGTGCGGCTGGTGCGGGCGTCTGCAGCTCAGGCTGTGGAGATACTGGCATCTGAACAGGAAGCTGCAGGGCGTGTGACTGCTGACTATGTCGTTTCCGGGCTGCCGTTCACATCGCTCCCGAAAAAACACTCTGAGGAGATATTCGAAGCGACAAAAGAAATACTGGGAGAAAACGGCGAATTTATAACATTCCAGTACAGCATGGTCAAACTGAGGTTTTTCCTGGATTATTTTGATCTCTCGGGTATTCTGAGGGAGCTGCGGAACGTGCCTCCTGCATATGTATTTGTGCTCAGGAACAAAGCCGCGGCATGCGCTGCCGCAAATGCCGCGGACAAAGCAGCAACTGCTGTTGCAGAAGCCGCAGCCGGTATTGAATATACCGGGGATTAAAGGCGTGCGCCTACGGATAGCTTAACGCACGGAATCAATACAAAACGAGACCGGCTTTCAAGGCCGGTCTTTTGCGTTGTTTGCGGAAGGTTTGCTCTTAGATGCGCGGCGCGGAAGTTTTTCGCAGGATGTCTTTGTCAAGCATCCCGAGCGACCCCGCAATACTTATGAAAGACAGAGGCAGGTGGTAAGCCTCGAATGCGGTGATAGCAAAATCGAGCACCATATCAAGCGCGAGCGCGATGGCAACGGCTTCCGAAGGAAGCCCTGCCTGCGCGAAAAGCATGGCGTATACCGAAGCGCCGCCGCCGGGGACCGGTGGCGAAGAAACTGCTATTACCGCGCTGATGATCAAAGCCATGATCAGCCATGAAACCGTACATTCTTCGTGGTATATGCCGTAGAAATACATGAGCACGATGAGATACGAAGCAGCAATAGAGGGTCTTTGGAGGACCATGGCGATCGGAAGGCCAAAACCGGTGAGCGAACGATCTGTCCCGAGGTCTTTTTCGCATATGACGGAAGAAGTCTGAAATGCTCCGACCGATGAAGCTGTTGTGAGTCCGATCATGAATGACGGAAGCGGCCGATATTCTTTGTATGAACAGCGGGAAGAATACCAAACAGCATGCGGGTATGAATAACGTTTTTCCGAAACAGTGGAAAAAGATTTTCTTTCCGGCGCGGCTCAGTGTAGTGAGATCTCCTATGCCGCAGATTCCCCATGCGACAGAGAAAAAAATCATCGGTCACGCAACGCATCTCAATAAATCGAAGAATGCCTCATAGACAGGTGATATCAGCGTATCGGAAATGGATTCCCTGACGCTGTCCGGAATTACTGCAAGCCCGAGAAAGCCGACAATAAGGGCAAACAGGACCATGACGGCAATCTTGGCAAATGAACCCATCTGTTTCCGGCTGAGCCGGAACATTACTTTGTTGCAGCCGTTTGTATAGCTGTATTCCGGGGAAAGCTGCAGACTGACAAGAATGTTTCTGCTGAATTCACTGATATCATCAGCAGCATCTTCGGCATCGGCGTTGTAAGCATACGGATCGACGCTCCCGCCTTTTGACTCGAGTGAGATGTAAGGTGAAAACATGCGGCGTCCCATTTTCAGTGTAACTGAAGCAGGGCCGGTTCCGGTTTCGCCGGTCATTTCCGGATTTCCGATCCACCTGAGCAGGCACTCCTCTGCGGCCAGTCTGTGGCGCAGAGCATCCTTTCTGTCCACTTTCGCGGTATCACAGAATTTGATTATTTCCTCTTGCGCCTTGTCTATCGGTAAAAGAAAAGTCGCCTTGAAGGCGACCACGCGGAGCGGCTTTGTTGGTAACATGACATTGCAAAGAAGAGATAACGCCGCAATGCTGAGCGGCAAAGTGTAAAATCACGGATGACCTAAAAAGAGGAGGAACCGAAATGGAAAAGAAAATGGATCTTATGGAAGTTGTTTTCATACTTGACAGGAGCGGATCGATGTCCGGGCTGGAAGGCGATACGATTGGAGGATTCAATTCGACGCTCGAGAAACAGAAAAAAGAATCTGATAATGTTATCTGGTCTACAGTGCTGTTTGACGACAGGCACGAGGTAATACACGACAGAGTTCCGATCGCTAAAGTTGAAAAACTCACCGAAAATGAATACTGGGTAAGAGGCTGTACGGCACTTCTCGACGCTGTGGGCCGCGCTATTCATCACATTGGGAATGTCCACAAATATGCCAGGCCGGAAGATGTGCCGGAAAAGACAATGTTCGTCATCACGACCGATGGCATGGAAAACGCGAGCCGCGAATACACATATGCCGCGATCAAAAAAATGATTGAAAGCCGAAAAGAGAAGGATGGTTGGGAATTTGTGTTCCTCGGCGCGAATATTGATGCGGTCGATGTTGCGGGTCGCATGGGTATCGAATCGTCAAGGGCGGCTACATTCATTAACGATGGTATTGGTATCGAGAAAAATTATAGAGCAGTTGGGAAAATTATGTCGAGATATCATGGAATGTCGGCTCCGATGGCGAGTGGCGGCGGTATGGACGCTGTGTTTGAGGAAGAACTTTGTGAGGTCAGGGAAGACCATGCAAAAAGAAGCAAGGGTATCTTCGGATTCAGACGATGACCTGAGGCAAATCGGCCGGTAAACATGGTATAATGGACCGGGCAGATGATTTATCTGCCCGGTTTGCCATAGTTACCGGAGCGCTGAAATGATAAAATCAACGATAACAAAGACTGAATACAGGGCAATTTACAGATTGCTTGACAAAGTTTCGCCGATAGAATACGACTGCGGTAAGCTTTGCGGCGCGGCGTGCTGCACTGCCGAATCGGAAGAAGCTGAAATGGGGATATACCTGCTTCCCGGTGAAGACAAGATCCATGACCGGGCGGACGAGTGGCTGACCTGGTCTGCCGAAGAAGCAGGGGATTACGATTTTCCGGAGTCATGGCAAGGCAAAGTGTATTTCGTCAGATGCGCGGGGCCTGCGCACTGCAAACGCGAACTGAGACCGATACAGTGCAGGACGTTCCCGCTTGTGCCGCACATTACGGAAGACGGTGAGCTTTTACTGATATACAACGATATGGAGCTGCCGTACAGATGTCCGCTGATAGATGACGTGATGGCATTGGATGAGCGGTTCTGCAGGGCGACATATACTGCGTGGAGCAGGCTGATCGGGGATCCGCTGATATACGATCTGGTGAAAATGGATTCCGAGGTGAGGGAAGAAAGCTTATCGGATCTCGCGGACATGCTTTTATAAAAAAACGGGGCTGCCTTTCCGGCAGCCCCGTGCTTTTCAGCAGTTGGGGTTTACAGGATACCCTGACGCATCATAGCGTTTGCGACTTTCTCGAAGCCGGCGATATTTGCGCCTTTGACCAGGTCATATCCAAGACCATAGCGTTCAGCGGCGTCAGCGCACTGCTTTTGGATATTGATCATGATCTTCTCGAGCTGGGCATAAACGTCCTCAGCAGCGAAGAATGTGTGGGCAGCATCCTGGCTCATCTCGATCGTGGAGCAGGCAACTCCGCCGGCGTTGGCAGCTTTCGCGGGTCCCATGTAGATTCCGTTCGCCTGGAGATAAGCGACAGCTTCGTTGGTAGT
>JAFOKI010000291.1 GCA_017419895.1 Eubacterium sp.
AGCAGCTTTTCACGGCCCAGGTGCTCAAGGAGCAGTATTGGAAGCGCACTTACGGCGAGGTCCGCACGGCTCTCGAAGATACGCTTTACATGCTTGGTAAATACGGCTTCGGCGTAGAGATGGGCCATAAAGAAGTCGGCGGCGTAAAAGCCAAGATGGGCACGACCGGTCACTACGACCACGTCATGGAGCAGCTCGAGATCGACTGGAAATATGCCGACGCGATGCAGGCTGCGGATAACGAGAACCAGGTGAAATACATCGTCCGTGATATTTTCACAAAGCACGGCCTTGACGTCACTTTTATGGCGAAGCCGTTCGACGGTGTCGCCGGCTCGGGTGAGCATACGCACATAGGCCTCGCCGCCAAGCTGAAAAACGGCAAGATGGTGAGCCTGTTCGCGCCTGCCGATATGAAGAAGGAATTCATGAGCCCGCTCGGTTTCGGAGCGCTCATGGGACTTCTCAAAAATTACGAAGTCGTCAACCCGTTCATTAGCGCGACCAATGACTCGCTCAACAGACTCAAACCCGGATTCGAAGCTCCGGTCTGTATAGTAACTTCGCTCGGAAAATCGGTCGACCAGCCGTCCCGTAACAGAACGGTCCTGGTAGGTCTCATCAGGGATTCCGCGAACCCGCTGTCTACGCGTTTCGAACTCAGGGCACCGAACCCCAAGAGCGATACGTATCTGGTGCTGTCGACATCATTCATGGCGATAATCGACGGCATGCTCGCAGTTGTCGAAGCCGGCAAAACACCGGCTGAACTCGAGAAATCACTTTCCAAGAAATACGGGGAAGAAGATTTCTATCTCGAGCGTGACCGCGAGTACAGGAGCGAAGAAGACGTATTCGAGTTCTACACCCAGGACGAGCGCGAGAAACTGTTTGGACGCGCGCCTGCTACAGTCTGGGAAAACCTGCAGGCATTCGATCTTTATCCCGAAAAGATGAAGATTTATGACAGGACTTTCCCCGTCGACGTGGTCATGCCCGGAAGAGCAACCCTCAAAAAAGGCGCCAAAGGCGCGGTTTCACTTGATTTAGCCGGCACACCCGTCAAAAAAGGCGAATCTGTCATGTCATCCATAATCATTGATTCTTACCGCACGCAGGTACTTTCGCAGTGGAAGACGGAGCTCCATGACAGACTAATACCGGAGACCATGGACTTTGTGAGAAGCTGCAGGAAGCTCCACACCGATGACGATTATTCGGATTACGATGTTAGGAACTGGATCACGATCGACAGGCTCAGGCATGAAATAGCCAAGACGTCGCTCAACGGGAAGAGTCTTCTCGCGCAGGCAAAAGACGCGCTTGACGAAGGCCGCTTCGACGATGCGGCAGAACTCCAGCTGAAGATCAAAGACCGCGTCGCGGACCTGAGATCCAGGTACGAGGAATACAAGAAGAATCTGCTGTAATCGGCAGTTTAGTGTGATTTACAGCCCCGGAACCTTCCGGTTCCGGGGCTTTTTGTATGCGTTAAGGTGCGGGGCCGGGCTCTGTTCAGATAAACAGTGATTTGAGTATTTCCGACATTATCCCGATTTTCTTCTCGTTTTAGCGGAAACTTCCGACATATATCGGTTCAAACAGTCTGTTATGTCGGAATTCCGGCATGACAGAAGCTTTCCAGCTGATCCCAATAAATGATACACAAGCTCCTCGTCAATAATGCTTCACTCAAAATCATTTTTCCGACAAAAATGACTTCTTACTCAGTTCCATGTCGGATCGTTCCGCCAAATCCAATCATTACAATCGATTTTGTCGGAATAACTCATTTCACCTGATCGGTTCTTTCTATTTAGTTCCAAATCATGCCAAATGCATCCGGCAGCCTTTACACAATACCGCAGTTTGCTACTTATGTTTTCAGAACACTAATGATACAATGGAGGCATAAAGGAGCTGGGTATGAAAAGAAGAAGAACAATTGCAGTTTTATGCATTATGGCAATGGTGATATCGGCGATGCTTGCTTTTGCAGGGTGCAGTGGGTCCGATAAGGGAGAGAGTTCGGCAGTCTCCTCCGCGGCGCCGTCCGCAGAATCCGTCGAGTCGGCCGGGCCTTCCGAAACAGAGCCTGCATCAGCCGGATCTGATACCGCGGCGGCCGAGCCGACTGCTTCCGCCGGGCCGGATACCGGAATCACGCTCACCCAGGCTATAGCTCAGGAAGGCACACACATCTGGTACGAGGTCAGGGGCGAGAACCGCAATACAAAAGGCGGAGTCAAGGTCTCGGGCGACATGAAGATTACCCGCGTGATCGTGTTCGCGGACAGCAGATTGACCGTTTATGAGACCGACAGCAACCGCGCGGAGCTGGAAAATCTCGCGCTTGCCGATGTTTCGGGCAAGTCTCCGGAAGAGGTAGCAGCGCTTGCCGCGGCCGCCGAGGAAAAAACTGTGGATTCATATATCGACGAGCTCACAAAGCTCAAAGCCGAGCTCGCCGACCTTGACAAAAAGGCGGCAGAAAACCCGGATGCGCCGGTGACGGAGATATCGAAAGGCGCGTCTTCTGAGTCGGCTTTGTCGGCGGAGGCGCCGGTCGTGACGTGGAATTCATCCGGCATATCTCTCGACATCAGTACCAAAGAGTGTGATGCGCTCCTGGAGGCGTATAAGGCGTTCAAAGGCACCGAGCGCAGGGCCGGCCTCTTCAAAATGGGTATGAGTACTGACGACGATGACCAATACATCATGGTCGAGAACATTATATACAGATATCCCGTTACGCTTGTCGGCTACCAGGAAGGC
>JAFOKI010000292.1 GCA_017419895.1 Eubacterium sp.
CGAGTATATTGAAGATTACGGCGAAGAACAGTATCCTGTCGTTGAAAACAGCTTTTGCGACCGCAAATCCCATGAATCCGACATTGTTGGCGCAGAGCAGGACTGTACCTTTAGAAATACAGATCCCAAAATACACTCCTTTTGAATTCCCCTAGAGTATACCCATATTACCACATACTGAAAATAATGAGGATATTTTTTGCCGTATATTATATAATGTAAGATAATAGTAAAGGAATAAAGGAGCGGGTTATGACGAAATACATAATGGCGCTTGACGCCGGAACGACAAGTAACAGGTGCATCCTTTTCGACAAAAAAGGCAACATGATATGCACGGCGCAGAAGGAGTTTACGCAGATTTTTCCAAAACCGGGCTGGGTAGAGCATGATCCGAATGAGATCTGGGACACGCAGCGCGCGGTCGCTATGGAAGCGATGAACAAAGCCGGCGCGATGCCTGAAGACATCGCGGCGATCGGTATCACTAACCAGCGTGAGACCACGATCGTCTGGGATAAGCGGACCGGTGAACCCATTTACAACGCGATCGTATGGCAGTGCAGGCGTACTTCCGAGTTCTGCGACTCGCTGAAGGACGAGGGACTGACAGACTGGTTCCACGGTAAGACTGGACTCGTGCTTGACGCGTATTTCTCCGCGACAAAACTCAAATGGATCCTTGACAACGTGAAGAACGCCAGGGAACGCGCAGAGAGAGGAGAACTTCTCTTCGGTACAGTTGAGACATGGCTGATCTGGAACCTCACAAAGGGCAAATCTCACGTCACGGACTATTCGAACGCGTCCAGGACTATGATGTTCAATATACATGAACTTTGCTGGGACAAAGAAATCCTGGAAAAACTCGACATCCCCGAGTGCATGCTTCCGGAAGTCAGGCCGTCCAGCTCGATCCTCGGAACTACCGATCCAACGGTGCTCGGCGGTCCGATTACGATAGGAGGGGCTGCGGGGGACCAGCAGTGCGCTTTGTTCGGGCAGACCTGTTTCGATCCCGGAAGTGTCAAGTGCACATACGGAACGGGCGGATTCCTGCTGAAGAACACGGGAAACGAGCCTGTTGATTCCAATAATGGACTCGTCACGACCATTGGATGGGCGATAGGCGACAACAAAGTCACATATGCGCTCGAAGGTTCCATATTCATCGCCGGAGCCTCGATCCAGTGGCTGAGAGACCAGCTCAGGATAGTCGAATCCGCTCCGGATTCGGAATACATGGCGAAAAAAGTCAAGGACAGCGGCGGATGCTACATCGTGCCCGCATTCACCGGCCTCGGAGCTCCGCACTGGAACCAGTACGCGAGAGGTACTATCGTAGGTATCACGAGAGGCACAAGCAAAAACCATTTGATCCGTGCGACGCTTGAAGCGATCACTTATCAGGTGAATGACGTAGTCACCGCTATGGAAGCGGACTCAGGCATTGACGTAACGGAACTCAAGGTCGACGGCGGAGCAAGTATGAACGATCTTCTCATGCAGATCCAGGCAGATATCACCAATACTACTGTAGTCAGGCCTTCAATCGTTGAGACGACAGCGCTCGGAGCAGCTTATCTTGCGGGACTCGCGGTTGGATACTGGAACGATCCGGAGGATGTAAAGTCTAACTGGCAGGTTGACAATAAGTTTGTACCGCAAATCAATGCGGATGAGCGCGCTAAGAGGATAAAAGGCTGGAACAGAGCCCTGAGAGCCGCAAAAGCCTGGGCTGAGGAAGACTGATATGCAGAGAATAGTTGCAGCAACTTCGAACAAGCATAAAATACAGGAGATATCCGCGATCCTTGCTGGGTCCGGCTTTGATATAATATCCCGCGATGAGGCTGGAGTGCCTAAAGAATTCGACGTGGAAGAGAACGGCGCGACGTTTGAGGAGAACTCTTTCATTAAGGCGGAGGCGATAATGAAACTCACCGGGATGCCGGCGATAGCGGATGACTCGGGACTTATGGTCGATGCGCTGGATGGAGCACCGGGGGTTTATTCCGCACGGTTCGCAGGAGAAGAATCGGACGATGAGAAAAACAACGACAAGCTGCTCGAACTCATGAAAGATATTCCCGATGAGAAGCGCACAGCAAGGTTCGTGTCCGTGATCACACTTCTTTTCCCGGACGGCGAGAAGATCGTCGCTAGGGGAGAATGCCCGGGACATGTGCTTTGGGAGCGCCGTGGAAACGGTGGCTTCGGTTACGATCCTTTGTTCCTCCCTGACGAGAGCAAATACACATTCGCCGAGATCAGCAGTGAGGAGAAGAATACGATAAGTCACAGAGCGAGAGCGCTCGCCAAGCTGGAAGCTTTGCTGAAAGAGAGATAGTCAGAGGCTGGAGTTGAGAAACCGTATCGAAAGAATGATAATGCTTGGCATCAAGCAGTTCGGCGATCCGTATTATCAGGGCTTTGCGGCTCAGATCGCTTTCTTTATCATGCTTTCGCTTGTACCGACGATCATTCTGCTGACGCAGATCCTCGGTATCCTGGACATTTCGCTCAAGTTCCTGAGCGACCTTATCGACCAGTACGTGTCTGACAAAGTCGCCGGTGGCCTTAAGGGCATCCTGGACTCGAGATCGACGATAGGGAACAACATTTTCCTTATCATTTTGGCGATCTGGTCTTCGTCCAGGGCGCAGTTCGCGCTCATGAGGATCACAAACTACACGTATTCCGGCGGAAGAACGACGGGCAATTTCTTCAAAGAACGTCTCCGTTCGCTCAAGACGATGTTCCTTACGATACTCACGATCGGATTCACAGTGATCATCATGGTGTACGGGCAGGTAATACTGGATCTGCTGATCGGCAGCGTGATCGACAGGTCGATACTGACGACACTTTGGTCGTACCTCAAGTGGCCGCTCGCGGCGGGTCTGTATTTTCTGGTAATGCTGTACCAGTACTACACGCTCCCGATAACCAAACTGCCCGTGAAGTCGGTCATGCCGGGCGCCATCGCGGCGTCCGCGGGCATAGTAATTGTCACGTTCTTCTATTCGATGTACGCCCGCGTCGTTGTGAGTTTTGGTCTTCTGTACGGATCGCTCGCCAGCATCGTAGCATTGCTCACATGGTTCTATCTGCTGTCGTGGGTCATTGTACTAGGGATACTGTTCAACAAAGTCTGGATGGACACAAAGGAATCCTAGCGGATTCCTGATATATTACACGTTAATTGTTTGCTAACCGGGGAAATGTCATGAAAAAACTGCTGATGATCGTTAATCCAATGGCCGGCACGAGAAAAGCGGCCAGATATCTCGCGGAAATTGCAGATGTATTCTGCCGAGGAGGATATGAGACTGTTATAGCTACGACTACCGAACGCGGAGACGGGACGAATATCGCTCGTGACCGGTCTCATGACGCGGATGTGGTCGTGGCGATCGGAGGAGACGGTACTTTCAATGAAGTCGTCGCAGGCGTCATCGAGTCCGGTTCAGGGAAGCCGATAGGCTATATCCCGGCAGGAACTACAAATGATTTTGGCGCCAGTATAGGTCTTTCCGGAGATCTCGTTCGCGCAGCGAAGGATATCGTTACGGGCGGCACAAAGACCATCGATATCGGCTCTTTCAACGGCAGATACTTTTCATATGTAGCTTCTTTCGGCGCGTTTACGAGCACATCATACCAGGTTTCGCAGTCGCTCAAGAATATCCTGGGTCATACAGCGTATATACTTGAAGGTGCCAGAGACGTACTTAACATCAAATCCGAAAATGTAAGGATCAAGAATGAAGTTGGGGTTTACGGCGGCAAATACATTTTCGGGGCTGTCTGCAACTCGACTTCCATGGGCGGCATACTGTCACTGAGTGAAGATGTGGTGGACATGAACGACGGACAGTTCGAAGTACTTCTCATCAGGACTCCTTCCAATATAATTGAGCTGAATCAGGTGATCTTCGCGATCACGTCGCAGAACTATTCACTAAGCTCCCTGATTTCATTCTTCAGTTCGGCGGAACTTGAGGTGACGGCCAGCGAAAAAATGCCATGGACACTCGACGGTGAGTACCAGCAGGGTGCTTCTGATATAATCATCAGAAATCACAAGAGCGCGATAAATCTTATCGTGCCGGAACATAAACTGTAGGTGTGACTAAGCGGCTTCAAAGCCGCTTTTTTTATGCGCTGAATAAGAAGGATTTGTTAGATATCCTTAAGGATTGTTTACAATAAAAATGTTGAAATAGCAACATTTTCAGGACTTCTTTGTGAAGACTGCGTGAAATTCTTAAGCAATTCATTGACATTTGTGTGGAATCTGTTAAGATATACTAAATTTTGATGGATAAATTAAGAAATCCGGCTTTGTATACAAGATGTAGTTAGTTTATAGAGACGGCCGGACAGACGAGGAAGCTATGATTCGCGGAATAAATATCAAAGACATAAAGAAAATCGTTGCGGTTCTGATAATTACAATGGTTGCAGGCGCCGCACTGTCTATGCAGGCATACGCCGATGTAGAGTACTGGGTCATAAAAGCGGGCAGCACTGAGATCGCCATGGTGAACTCAGAGGCGAGTGCCAGGCAGGTCATCGACAAGCTGGAGGCTACATATACAGGCGGGGATGAGAACGCAACCGTTACGGTAAATCCGGGTCTCAGCATCGAGCAGCAGTTTTATAAGAGATACGAAAAGAAACCTGAACTGGTATCTGTCGACGAAGCACTGAGCAAAGCGCTTGCAAGAGACGACCACGGTGATAAAATTCTGGACGTAACAGTCACAAAAGAGGTTGAGTCTACAAAAAAGATTAAGTATAATGTAGTATATAAAGATACCGATAAACTCGCGCGCGGCGAGTCCGAGGTCAGGACCAAGGGCAAGAAAGGTAAACGTACTGTCAAAACACTCGTAACATCAGTCAATGGTGAGGTCACTTCTGAGGAAGTTATCAGCAATGATGTTACAAAAGAACCGGTAGATGAGGTAATTCTTACCGGCACAAGACAGAGCGCGAGCAAGAAAGGCCAGACGGTCGTTGAATATGCCCTGCAGTTCGTTGGGAATCCGTACAAATACGGCGGCACAAGCCTGACTCACGGTGCGGATTCTTCCGGATTCATCTACAGAATATATCAGGACTTCGGTGTCAGCGATTTCCCGAGAGTCGGGGCGGAGAGTTTCGGAACGGGCGTATCGTTCAGCGAGGCCAAGCCAGGAGA
>JAFOKI010000293.1 GCA_017419895.1 Eubacterium sp.
CTTATCATATGAATATCCCATCCGAAATGCAACACAATAACCCTCACTCTACCAACTCAAAATCCGACGCCGGATGCTTGCATATTGGACATATAAAATCATCCGGAAGTGTCTCCCCAACATATTCATAGCCACAGATCTTGCAGCGCCATTTGTGCATTCCAGGCGGAAGCGCATCTGCATCGGCCTTGGGAGCCTCCGGCTTCGGCTTGATATTTGACTGATAATAATTGTAGGTTGCGGAAGGTACCTCTGAAAGAACCTCCATTGCCGTTGGCTCACCGATAAACAGTGTATGTGAGCCGAGATCTACCCTTTGTTTGATCGCTATTGAAAAATACGCGTTGGTTCCCTTTGTAATATACGGTATCCCGTTTTCCGCAAACTCGCAGTCAGTGTACTCGGCGAACTTGTCTACATCACGACCGGACTGGAAACCGAAATGCTTGAACAGCTCAAAATCCGCAGCTTCACTAATAACCGAGATATTGCAGTTGTCTGACTGCATGAGCATATCATGTGTATAATTGGCCTTGTTGACAGCAAATGAGATCTGATTGGGCTCAGATGCCACCTGAATCGCGGTGTTGGTGATACAGCCATTTTCCTTGTCTCCAACCTTGGCGGTGAGGACGAAAAGTCCATATGATAATTTGAACATTGCTTTGTTATCCATAGTGATACGTTCCCCCTTTACTTCATTTTGAATTATCTTAGGTGCACTGTCCTCACTGGCATTATGATTGTCAGTCTGATGTCGATCTCCTGGCGCTTTTTCTCCATAACTTGTCCGAAATCGGATAAAAGATTCTGACGGTATTGCCTGGTCTGTCCGCTTGTGAAATGTTTGTCTGTATAAGCACTGATGCTACTGTTCATCTGTATCATGATCGAATGCCTCCTTATGCCAATACTTCGCCTTTTATATCGGCATTTTGGGCCTGCATCCTCAACACCTACATAACCCATGTCTGCTTCCTTGTATGCCGGAAGCATATCCTCCGGATGAGCGGAATACTTGTCTTTATCTTTCTTCACCCATCATTCCGGCACCGTCACATATTTGATCTCGGAAAAATCGCCGTAGGTCTTTTTCCCGTTCTTTTCACGGTAGGCCCGAACCCGGACACCGTAGGTATAGCCTTTGTACAAACCATAGGTCGTATAGGTATCCTCCTTAATGTCCTTATACTTTTCAAAGTCGGCACACTTTCCCTTGCAGGTCCAGATCTCGTAGCCACTTGCATTTTTAACGGCTTTCCACGAAGCCTTGATTTTTGTGCCTTCGGTAAGGCCGGCGCTTGTAAGCTTTACCTTGCCCGGTCGGGACTTCTTCGTATATTTGATCGTCTTATTAATAAACGGATAGGCTTTGTTATAAAGCGCTGTCTCGTTCGGATAGCTCCGCGTGTAGGCGATATGAACCCCGATAAAGGCGACCACGTTTGCCGTAAGGTTAACGACCCGAATGCTGATGGGATGTTCTATTTCTGCCTCTGCGGCCACGGCAGTCGTATAACCGTGATGGCTGACCCACTTCTCCACAAGGATGTCGTATTCCCTCATTGCCGCCTCGTACTTCTGCTCGTTTCCTTCATTGAGCGGAGGCTGCGGCATCCATGTAACGGAACCGGCATTCCCGGCGCAGTTCGCCGTGTACTCCGTACCGTTCGTGTACCCGACGATGGAACCGTCGTAGTCGATATCCTCTTCCAAAGCAGACGGAAGATACAAGGAAATGCAAGCGGCAATAAAAGCATTCTCGCCACTCAGCCAGCCGGCAACGCCACCTTTATAGCACTGCTTGTTCGGCACAGAAAGACGGATTGGATTCGCAGAGCAGCCGTCGATCTTTCCCGAAAAGATATGGCCGACTATGCCGCCGGCGGTATTTCCCGCTACGCTCGCCTCGGCATAACAAAGTTCGATCTTTCCGTCTCGCATTTCACCGCAGATACCGCCGGAATTGTCGTGTGAGGAAACACTCACATTCTGAACCTCGCAGCGCTTGATAACGCTTTTGTTTATTCCTGCGATCGCACCCGCCGGAAGAAGGCTGCCGCTATTCACCTCTGACTTACAGACCGCGCAGTGCTTGATCGTTCCGTAATTTGTGCCGGGGCAAAAGAAGGCTTCGTGCTTCGTGTAGGAATTTGCGATATACAGGTCATGGATCTGACCTTCCTTTCCGAGACCCCCGACAAGGGATCCGTAAAGCCCCCGGATCGTATGGTCATTTCCGTTTAAGGAGCCGTTAAAATCGCTGTACCTTCCCCAGAGTACACTTCCATCCGTCACCCCCGAAAGATCCAGGTCCTGCATCAGGATATACTGCGTACCGGCCTTCATGTTTTTGGAGACATTCCGAAGGTGCCGCTCCGTCCAGATCTGATACGGATCATTTATGGTACCGTCACCCTTCGGAAAATAGTTCGGCTTGTAATTCGCCTTCTTATACGGACCGTAGACCCTGCCCCAGGAATCCTCAAACAGGATATAGATATTATATTTTTTGTCCGTATTATAGCTGCCCCAATCATAGGCGGCAGACTCTACCTTTGCCTGGATCGTACTATGATAACCGCTCCTTTTGATCGTATCCTTCGTCGGTGCAGCCTCTCCCGCTTCGGTCTTATAGATATGCACGGTCCCGTCCATATCCGAAAGCACTTCCACCGCCAGCCGGTTACCGTTTGAACCGTCCAGACAGTCGATCCGATACGCAAAATTACCCTTCTCCTTTTTCGCCGACCGGGCTTCCGTCGCCGGCACACAGGAAAGGAGCAGAGAAAGCATCAGAAGCCACGCAAAAAAACGTTTTGTTGTCATGGTAGTTTCCCCTCTTTTTGAAAAATAAAAGAACTAAAGATCTTTGCAAAACCTCCATACCAATGC
>JAFOKI010000294.1 GCA_017419895.1 Eubacterium sp.
ATCAGGTCGCCGAGGATCTTGAGTCCCTTATCGATATTCTCAAGTGAAAGCTGTCCAAACGAAATACGCATGCAGTTTGTTCCTCTGCCTTCGCCTATGTAGAAACCTTCGCCTGCGATGAACGCAACGTGGCGGTCAAGCGCTTTCAGGAGGAGATCGGTCGTATTGACCATTCCTTCCGGAAGCTGCACCCAGATGAACAGGCCGCCGTCCGGATTTGTTATCTTGGTCCCTTCGGGCATATATTTTTCAAGGCATTCGATAGCATAGTCACGCTTCTCGGTGTAGAATTTCTTGCATCTCTCAATGTGCTCGTCGTAATAGCCCTGCTTGAAGTACTCTGCGCAGATCACCTGCATGGTGGTGGACGTCTGCGAGTTCGTAGCTGTCTTGGCGTCGTACATCGGTCCGCTTACGATCTCTTTTGGGCCGAAGCAGTACCCGAGACGCGCGCCGGGTGAGAATATCTTGGAGAAGCTGTTCGCGAAGATAACGTGTCCCGCAGTATCAAAGCTCTTGATCGACGGGATATCTTCTCCGGTGTATCTGAGTTCTACGTACGGGTCATCTTCCAGAACGATCACGTCATGTGTGTTCGCAAACTCCGCAAGAGCTTTTCTGCGCTCGAGCGCCATTGTGCGACCCGCGGGGTTCTGGAAAGAGGAAATGACGTAGATCATCTTGGGATTGTACTGCTCGTATTTTCTCTCAAGGTCATCCATAAGCATGCCGTAATCGTCGCAGTCTACTTCGATGCATTTTGCTTCGAAGAGTTCGAATACCTGGATCGACTGAACAAAACTCGGGGATTCGACGAGAATAACGTCGCCCTTCTCTATGAATACCTGACATGTGAGATTCATCGTCTCGAGCCCGCCGTTGACGATCATGATCTCGTCAAGGTCGTCACACTTCATCCCGCGGCGCGGAAGCATGATGTCACGAACGACTTCACGGAGTTCCTTTGTTCCCATAGGATCGTTATACGCGAGAGCATACTTACCCATTCCGTCCGGCTGGAACACATCATTACAAACCTTTCTGATATCGTCAACAGGGAAAGTATCCCATGCCGGGGAGCCGCCACCGAAAGTAATCAGACTCGGGTCCGACATCGAATTGAAAAGCTTCCTTACAGCCTCACCGGAAACTGCCTGATTTTTTATACGGCTTGCATATTGAACCATAATTAGCACCTCATTTTCGTTTTTTCTCAATATAGTTAATCAATTATATCATTTTTCCGGCGCAAGTTATCAACATTTTGCAAACTATGTATTTTTTTTGCAGCAAAGCCGCTCCGCTGCCGTACGATCTACGGACAGCGCCAAGCTTTGTATTAAATGTAATTAACATGTTGCCCGTCTTATGGTATAATTTTATGAGTGTATAAGAGCACATCATGGCAATGAGCCATCGTATAGTTTAATCCCGGAGGTACCACAATGGCAATTTTTGACAAACTTAAAGATCAGTTAAGAGAAACCAGACGCACGATCGTTCTTCCCGACGGTCCGGACCCGCGTATACTCGAGGCCAGCTCGCGTCTCGCAGCGGAAGATCTCCTCGACATAATCCTTGTCGGCGATCCCGATGAATTCGCGGAAAAAGCTGCTGCCGGCGGTTATGACATTAGCAAATGCACCGTTATCGATCCCCTCAAATACGAAGGATTCGAAGAAATGGTAGCAACGATGTCCGCGCTCAGAAAGGGCAAGATGTCCGATGAGGAAGTCCGCGCGGCTCTCGCTCAGGGCAACTATTTCGGAACGATGCTCGTCAAGATGGGTAAGGCTGACTGCCTGCTCGGCGGAGCCACATATTCCACAGCAGACACAGTTCGTCCCGCCCTCCAGCTCGTTAAGACCAAGCCCGGCGCAAACCTCGTAAGCTCGGCCTTCATAATGATCAGAGGCGAAGAAGTACTGATCATGGGCGACTGCGCCATCAACATCGACTATCAGGACACAGTCGACAAAGACGGCAACGTAGTCGTAACCGCTGCCCAGAAACTCGCTGAGGTCGCTGTAGAGAGCGCCAAGACCGCAAGGATCTTCGGAGTTGATCCGAAAGTCGCTATCCTCAGTTTCTCGACAAAGGGTTCCGGAAAAGGCGGCACGGTCAAGCTTTCGCATGACGCAACTATCGAAGCCCAAAAGATGGATCCGGATCTTGCCGTAGACGGAGAGCTCCAGTTCGACGCTGCCGTATCTCCTGAAGTCGCTGCTACCAAGTGCAAGGGATCCCCTGTTGCCGGCCAGGCCAACACATTCATTTTCCCGACGATCGAAGCTGGAAACATCGGCTACAAAATCGCTCAGAGACTTGGCGGATTCGACGCTGTAGGACCTGTTCTCCAGGGACTCAACGCATCCATCAACGACCTGTCCAGAGGCTGCAACGCGGACGAAGTTTACTACATGTCCATCATCACGGCTGCGCTTGCATAAGCCTGCATAACAGAATCGCATTTATAAAACGGACCTTCGCGGTCCGTTTTTCTTTTGCTGTTTGGTTAAGATATATGTTAAATAGAAGCGCGGGCACAGACTATATGTGAGCGTACCGTTTCAGTTCAAGCCCGTATAGTCTGTGCCCGCGCACTTTGTATTTGATCTTAATAACTGTCAGCTTAGATCGCTTTGTCCTCCGGCGCGCCGGGGCGTCCGGGTTTCATCTTGATCTCGCCCTTGCCGATA
>JAFOKI010000295.1 GCA_017419895.1 Eubacterium sp.
CGTCGAAAAAGCGCTCGCGGACGCGGACTGTGAACTCCAGGACATCGACCTTATCGGAGTGACCAATGGCCCCGGGCTTATCGGAGCCGTAGTTATCGGAGTCGCCACAGCCAAGGCGCTCTCGCTCGCGGCCGGTATCCCGCTGATCGGCGTAAATCACATGCACGGTCATGTGAGTGCGAACTACCTTGCGTATCCGGATCTTGAGCCTCCGTTCATGGCGCTTGTCGTGTCGGGCGGACATACTGATATAATATGGGTACATGACTATGATTCGTACGAGGTGATTGGCTCTACACGTGACGATGCCGCGGGAGAAGCGTTCGACAAAGTCGCCCGCGTGATAGGTCTCGGGTATCCCGGCGGTCCAAAGATTGACCGGGCTGCAAAATCGGGAGATCCCGACGCGGTGAAATTCAAAAGAGTGCTTCTTGACGACGGAAGTCTTGACTTCAGCTTCAGCGGGCTCAAGACGCAGGTGCTGAGCTTTGTGAATCGCGAGAGGATGCGCGGGAATGAAATAAAGACGGAAGACATAGCAGCCGGGTTCCAGTCGGCTGTAGTCGAAACGATATGCGCGAAAGCCCGCATCGCTGTGGAGAGGCATGGGGAAAAGCGTATAGTGATGGCAGGCGGTGTGGCTTCGAACAGCGCGCTAAGGCGCGGCATGCAGGAAATGTGCGACAAAACCGGTACGGCGCTTTATGTGCCGGAGCCTAAGCTTTGTACTGACAACGCGGCGATGATAGCCTGCGCCGCATACTATAAATATAAAAAACACGGCGCGGACGGGCTCGACCTCGATGCCTTTGCCGACATGCCGTATTGATGGCAGGTAATGAATTGATAGCTCTCTCAGGTACAGACATAACTAAAGCATACGGGACCGATGTCATTCTTGACAGGGTCTCTTTTCATGTCAATTTGGGAGACAAAGTCGGCATAGTCGGCGCCAACGGCGCGGGAAAGACGACGCTGCTAGATATTATCGCGGGTGATATGACGCCCGATTCAGGGAGAGTATTCATCTCACAGGACCTTGAGATCGGATATCTCAGGCAGAATGATGATTTCAGGGATCACGCGACTTTGCTGGAAGAGGTCGCGAACATATACGGCCGCTTCACGGATATGGAGCGCCGGATGGAAGATCTGACGGAAGAGATATCCCGAATGGCAGCTCGCGGCGAGCATGGAGAGGAGCAGCAGAAACTCCTCGAGAGATACGGCGCGATCCACGATGAGTACGAAAAGTCGGGCGGCTACACGTATAAAAGCGATCAGAAGGGCATACTGACAAGCATGGCTTTCGGCGAGGAATACTATGAAAAACCGATATCGACGCTGAGCGGCGGCGAGAGAACCAGGCTCGCGCTCGCGTGCCTTCTCATGAGGAAGCCGGAGATCCTGATCCTTGACGAGCCAACGAACCATCTTGACATCGGCATGCTGAGATGGCTCGAGCAGTTCCTCAAAGCATATAAGGGCACTGTGATCATCGTATCGCACGACAGGTATTTTCTGGACCAGCTGGCTACACACATTTTCGAGATAGAAAATCACAGACTCAAGACATATACGGGTAATTACACCGAGTTCGCAAGGAAGAAACAAGAGCAGCGCGCGGCAGACTTAAGGGCTTACGGCAAACAGCAGGCCGAGATCGCGAGGCAGGAGGAAATGATCCGCCGCTTCAAGCAGCGCGGCACTGAGAAGCTTGCGAAGAGAGCGGCTTCGAGAGAGAAACGCCTGGAACACATGGAACGGCTCGACAAGCCTTCGGCTGGTCCCGCGTCAGTCGTCATGAGATTCACCCAGGACTTCAAGAGTGGAAACGATGTTATTCGTGCCGAAGACATAAGCAAAAGCTTTGTTAACGGCGGGGTAAGAAAAGAACTGTTTTCAGGAGTATCATTCGATATCAAACGCGGCGAGCGGGTCTGCATTGTCGGAGCGAACGGGATAGGAAAGACAACACTCCTCAGGATAATAACGGGAGAAGACGATCCAGTATCCGGGAAAATCATCGCGGGACACAATGTTCTGTTCGGGTACTATGACCAGCGCCAGGAAAGCCTGGATCCCGGCAAGACCGTGATGGACGAGCTCCATGACGAATACAGGCTTATGACGGACGGCGAGGTTCGGGGTTGGCTAGGGAGATTCCTTTTCAAAGGCGACAGTGTGAATACACTCGTCGGAAGCCTTTCGGGCGGTGAAAAAGCGAGACTCGCGCTTCTTAAACTGATGCTCTCGGGATCGAACGTTCTCGTTCTCGACGAACCGACAAACCATCTCGATATCGAATCGAAGGAAGTTTTCGAGGAATCCCTTAAAGACTATCCTGGAACAATAATCGCTGTCTCGCATGACAGATACTTTCTGAGGCGCGTCGCGACGTCAATATACGAGCTGACAGCTGACGGTATAGTCAAATATCCGGGAGGGTATGATTATTACGAAGAAAAACGTCAGGAAATAGTTTCGACGAAAAAGTATCTTGGCGAACTTGGAGCGTCTTCCGGTCAGGGTACTGCTGAAGCCGGGGAAAACGGTCAGAAAACGACGGGCCGGTCGGTTCAGGAAGAACGCGCCAGAAAGAAAAAACTTGAGGCTGAAGCGAGAAGAAAAGCGAGAGAGCAGGAACGTCTTGAGCTTCTGATAATGGAGCTTGAAGAGGAGACCGAACGCATCCAGAACGAGATGTGCAAGCCCGGGATCGCGACAGACCCGGTCAAACTGAATAAACTCAACGAAGAACTCAAGGATGTCAAGCTGCGGCTCGAGGAAGCGTACGAAAATTGGGGTGGGCTTTGATATCCGCATAAGGATAAAGCCGGCGCGGCAGAGTGCTTTGTTAAAAAAACACTGTGCGGCACTTGCACGAATTAGTATGATAAATTATAATGTGAGCGTAATTTGACAATGATTTTAGGGGCTGACTTTAGTACCGCGTTTTCATGCGGCGGCGGTAAGCTCCGGTAGGAGGAAGAGTATGATTTTTGAAAAGATCAGGGACATCATAGTAGAGCAGCTTTCAGTGGATGAATCGCTCGTCACCATGGACACAAATATTTCTAAGGATCTTGAAGCGGACTCGCTTGACGCTGTCGAGATCATCATGGCGATAGAAGAAACATTCGAGATCGAGATTCCTGATGAGGAAGCAGAAAAATTCCAGGTTGTAGGCGATCTTGTCAATTACGTTGACGAGAATACTGAAGAATAAGCAGTATAAACAGACGTTGCGGGGGAAATATGCGTCGTAAAAATGCCAAGATATCAAACGCGGTCATAAAGAGGCTGCCGAGATATCGCAGATATCTTATTGAATTGCAAAAAAAAGGTGTTGAGAAGATCTCATCGAAGGATTTCAGTGAACTCATCGGTTACACTGCGTCCCAGATCCGCCAGGACCTGAATAATTTCGGTGATTTCGGTCAGCAGGGTTACGGATACAGTGTAGACGGTCTTTATCGCGAGATCAGCGCTATTCTCGGTCTTGACAAAGAATACCGCATGGTTCTTATCGGTGCCGGAAATCTCGGACAGGCGATTTCTAAATACGCTCACAATCTGACGCAGGGCTTCAAAATCTGCGCAGCGTTTGAGGTAAAACCGGAACTCATCGGAAAAAGCATCGAAGGCATCGATATCCTGGATTACGAGGAACTCGTTACATATGTCGAGGACAACGATATCGATATAGGAATAATCTGCGTAAACCAGGGCAATGCCCAGGAAGTCGCGGACAGGCTTTCGTTTGCGGGAATAAAAGGTATCTGGAACTTCGCTCTTGTGGACCTGGAAGTACCGGGTCATGTGGCTCTTGAATCAGTACATCTTTCTGATACGCTGCATTCACTCGCGTATCATATGAACGACAAACGTAAACACAGTTCTTCAAAATAGAATAATGCTATGTGACTCAAGGCACAAAGAATGAATCAAAAAGAAATAACCGTTCCGCGTAAGTGGAACGGTTAATTTCACACATAAGCGTGTTGTCCCGGCCGGAACAACGGCTCCTGACAGATTATGCTTCTGTCGGTGCGCCTACAGGACATGAACCTGCGCAAGCGCCGCAGTCGATGCACTTATCTTCGTCGATAACGAAGATGCCGCCGCCATCAGAAATAGCTTCTACCGGGCAGTCAGCTGCGCAAGCGCCACAAGCGATGCAAGCGTCTGTGATTTTGTAAGCCATTTTGTGCCTCCTTATCAACCAATGCTATATTTTACGCGCTAATTATAGCAGAAAGAAATACTAATAGCAAGAAATCTTTGTGTATATAAGAATGAACAGCGCAGGTATCCCTGCGCAGCAACTCGAAACAGGCGGAAGGATAAATGTTCGTATATTCACTGACAGGAAAAAGCGGAACAGGGAAGAGTTATCAGGCGATGGAGCTCTCAAGAGACCTTGGAATAGAAGCGATCATCGATGACGGCCTTTTCATTTACCGTGACAGGGTGGAAGCGGGAAAATCCGCAAAGCGCGAAAAAACAAAAGTCGGAGCCATTAAAGCTGCCGTTTTCGCGACTCCGGATCACCGTGACAGTGTTGCCGCCCGTATCCGCGAGGTCGCGCCGGAAACTATACTGGTACTTGGGACTTCTGACGGTATGGCGGATAAGATCTGCAGCCAGCTTGGGCTGCCTGCGGTAGGCAAGCGCATTCATATAGAAGACATAACCACAGCGGAAGAGCGGGAGACGGCCGCAAAGATCCGTAAAAACCAGGGCAAACACGTTATTCCCGTGCCCACACTCCAGCTCAAGCGCGATTTTGCGGGATATTTCATGGACCCGATGCGTGTGTTCAGAAGAGAAACATGGAAGACGCAGCGCGACTCAGAAAAGACAGTGGTAAGGCCCACCTACAGCTACATGGGTGAATTCTTCATTGCGGACAGTGTGATCCAGGATATTGCGGAATGTCTCGCGGAGGAAACTGACGGGATAACGGCCGTAAGACGGCTGTATACGAACACAGCGCCTGACTCTCTCATGATAACCGCGCAGATCCGTCTGGTGCGGGGAGAGGGCTTTCTTGCCCGGGCTGAGAGATTTCAGAGAGCGCTTTGTGACAAGATCACCGACATGACTGCATTCAACGTGGTCAAGGTCGATGTAGAGATAACGGGAATAGACTGAAAACATCGGATCATTAAAAAGCCTGACAAGTCAGGCTTTGTTGGATAAAGATAATGAAAAAAGTACTTGAAAACATAAACAGTTTCGAACCGAGCCACATCTTTGACTGCGGCCAGTGTTTCCGCTGGGTCGACATCGGAGACGGGGTGTATGAAGGAGTCGCAAAAGACCGGATACTTAAGGTCTACATGGAGAACGGCAAACCGGTAATCGATGGATGCACGGAAGAGAATTTTGAAAACATCTGGAGAGACTATTTCGATCTCGACCGTGATTACGCCGAGATAAAAGAGCGCCTCGGTGCGGGCGACCCCGTGGTTGCAAAAGCAATCGAATACGGCAGTGGCATCAGGATCCTCAAACAGGATCTATGGGAAACTATCGTTTCATTTATTATCTCGCAGAACAACAATATCCCCAGGATCAGGGGGTGTGTGGAGCGGCTTGCGGACGGTTTCGGTGAACCGGTCGGACTCGATGATTCAGGAGTGCTCAGGCATTCACTGCCATCGGTCGAAAAACTCGCTTTGCTCGAACCGTGTGATCTTGCGGAGGTGCGTCTCGGTTACCGGGCACCTTATCTTGTCAAAGCCGCCCGTGAGGTCATGGAGCGCGGCATGCCGTACGACTACGAGTCTGTGCTGGCACTTACCGGAGTCGGCCCGAAAGTCGCGTCATGCATCTCGCTTTTCGGCCTCGGTGACATCTCGGCATTCCCGATAGACGTATGGGTCAGGCGTCTCATGGACCGGCTCTACGGTATCCCGGAGAATGATACAAAGGCTATGAAGGCGTTCGCCGAGGAGCATTTCGGGGATCTGGGAGGTATCGCGCAGCAGTATCTCTTCTACTATATCCGTGAGACAAGCAGGTAGAACTGCTTCGGGGCGGACCGCAAGCAGCTGATCTTTCCATATATATTGGAATCGATCTGTCGAACTCATGTGTTTTCCGGCATTGACACTAAGATGTCGAAAAGCGCATGTGTTTTTTTTGTGAAACCGTTCAATATCTATTGACATGGAATGGGGAAAAGAATATATTAATTTATGTTGGTTAGCACTCCGAAAGGCTGAGTGCTAACAAAAGGCAAAATCGTTTATATTTATTACTTGTCCGCGCGGCGAGGCGCCGCGGCAGGACTGTAGATGGAGGTATAACAATGAGTTTTGGAATCAAACCTCTCGGAGCAAGAGTAGTAATCAAGAAGCTCGAAGCAGAAGAGAAAACAGCGGGCGGGATCATCCTGACAAGCGCGGCGAAAGAACAGCCCCAGATGGCGGAAGTAATCGCAGTCGGCCCCGGAACCAAGGATGAGGAAATGGAAGTTAAGGTCGGCGATAAGGTAGTATTCGCGAAATACGCCGGATCCGACGTGACATATGAAGGCGAGGACTACACGATCATGAAACAGTCCGATATCCTCGCGGTGGTTGAGTAAGACAAATAATAATTGGAGGTCATAGAGATGGCAAAAGACATTATATACGGCGAGGAAGCCAGAAGAAAACTTCAGGCAGGCGTTGACAAGCTCGCTGACACAGTAAAGATCACACTTGGTCCCAAGGGAAGAAACGTTCTGATCAATAAGAGCTTCGGCGGACCGCTTATCACGAACGACGGTGTTACGATCGCGCGTGAGATCGAACTGGAAGACGGAGTTGAGAACATGGGCGCACAGCTCGTCGTGGAAGTAGCTACCAAGACGAATGACGTTGCCGGAGACGGAACAACGACAGCTACACTCCTTGCCCAGTCAATCATCAGGGAAGGATTCAAAAACGTAGCGGCAGGCGCTAACCCGATGGTCCTCAAGAGAGGTATCCAGGGTGCTGTTGATAAAGCAGTGGGAGAAATCCAGAAGATCGCTAAACCGGTCGAGACAAAAGAAAGCATCGCTCAGGTAGCTGCTATTTCCGCTTCCGACGAGCAGATCGGACAGCTCATTGCTGACGCGATGGAAAAAGTCGGTAACGACGGAGTCATCACGGTCGAGGAATCCAAGACACTCGGAACAACACTCGACGTGGTTGAAGGAATGCAGTTCGACAGAGGATATCTGTCCGCATACATGGTAAGCGATACAGAGAAGATGGAAGCGGTTCTCGAGAATCCGTTCATCCTTCTCACAGACAAGAAGATAGGCAACATCCAGGAACTCCTCCCGATCCTCGAGCAGATCGCCAAGATGGGCGGAAAGCTCCTCATCGTTGCAGAGGACGTTGAAGGTGAAGCTCTCGCTACACTCGTTGTCAACAAACTCAGGGGAACACTTGATGTAGTTGCTGTCAAGGCTCCGGGTTACGGCGACAGAAGAAAAGCCATGATGGAAGACATAGCTGTCCTCACGGGTGGACAGGTCATCAGCAGCGAGCTCGGTTATGACCTTAAGGAAGCTACACTTGATATGCTCGGAAGAGCAGGCACGATCAAGGTCACCAAGGATGACACAGTCATCGTTAGCGGCGCAGGCAACAAAGCCATGATCGATGCAAGGATTGCGGCAATCAAGAAGCAGGTCGAGACCACAGATTCCGAATATGACAAAGAAAAGCTCCAGGAACGCCTTGCCAAACTCGCAGGTGGCGTAGCCGTTATCAAAGTCGGCGCTGCCACAGAGACAGAGCTTAAGGAACGTAAGCTCCGCATCGAAGACGCTCTCAACGCGACAAAGGCTGCTGTTGAAGAAGGAATCGTAGCGGGCGGCGGAGTCGCTCTTTGCAGCACTATTCCTGAAGTAAAGAAATATGCGGATTCGCTTGAAGGAGACGAGAAGACAGGCGCTAACATCATAGTGCGCGCTCTTGAAGAACCCGTCCGCCAGATCGCTGAAAACGCAGGATTCGAAGGCAGCGTAGTAGTTGCCGAGGTCAAGCACCAGAAAGCGGGATACGGATTCAACGCAGCTACGGATGAGTATGTGGACATGATCGCTGCCGGTATCGTTGACCCGGCTAAGGTCACGCGTTCCGCTCTCCAGAACGCAGCATCCGCATCGGCTCTCCTCCTCACTACAGAGGCTGCAGTATTCGACATCAAGAAGGATGAACCCGCAGCAGCAATGCCTCCGGGAGGCATGGGCGGAATGGGCATGATGTAATGCCGAAAACCAGGGCATGACCGGGTTCCGGGCAGTAATTGTCCGTTCTCCGGATGTGTTGAGACGATGAATTTTGTCTCGGAAAAATAAAGAAAATGTAAAAAAAGTGAACGGTCTGAAATGGAACGTTCACTTTTTTTACTTTTTTGATTCATTTCCTCATACTTAATCCTTCACGTTCACCGATTAAGATGGACTTGTAAAAAAGAAATCAACGAACGCAAAAACAGCGGAACGGAGGACATGATGAACATGAAAAAGAACAGTATGGTCGTCATACCCGCATATAAACCGGGAAAGGAACTGGTCAAAACAGTTAGAGAAGTTACTGACGCGGGATACAGAGTGCTCATCGTAGATGACGGGAGCGGGGACGGCTATTGGGACATATGGGAAGAGATCGCGCACATAAAACGCGTCAGAGTCATAAGGCATATAGAGAATAGAGGAAAAGGTGCGGCGCTCAAGACCGCTTTTGGATATATCGCGGATCATTTCCCGGGAACAGGATACATTGTGACCATGGACGCGGACGGTCAGCACCTCACGGAAGATATGGAAAGAGTTCTGGCAGCCGCATGGGAGGAGCCCGGGAAATTGATCCTCGGAGTGAGGACTTTCGGAAAAGATACTCCGGTCAAATCACTTATTGGGAACAAAGCAACGCGATTGGTTTTCAAAGCAGTGAGCGGTACGGAAGTTAGTGATACCCAGACAGGCCTCAGGGCATTTGGAAGACAATACCTGAGAGAACTGATGTCGATAGATGGCGACCGTTACGAATATGAGATGAACGTTCTGATGTACTGCGGAAAGAACGGCATAGGAATGACAGAAGTACCAATAAGTACGGTATATCACGATAAGAAGAATTCAGTATCACACTTTGACCTGATCAGAGATGCCGGCAGGATATATGGAACTATTATCAGAGCAGCATTGCCCGGGGAAGCGACATTCGATGCAGTGTTCGCAAGAGTCCGGAACATGGCGGGGTTTGCGGGATCGTCATTCATAAGCTTTGTCACGGATTATCTGATGTTCATGATACTGGTTCCTGTGATGGCGGGGCATGCGTACGGTGTGCTTATAGCGAATGCGGCAGCAAGAGTGATCAGCGCAGGCCTGAACTACACGGTCAACTCAAAAGCCATATTCAGGGATGGAAGGCCTGTAAGGGAAACGCTTCCAAAATACATTGCGCTCGCGGTCGTGATCCTGGTTGCAAACACACTTATCATGACAACGCTTGTGAACGGGATAGAACTTACGCCGGGTGCTGCGAAGATACTGACAGAAATCATATTGTTCGCAGTTAGTTACACGATACAGCTGCTTGTGATATTCCGGCCGGATGAAGCGGAAACGGACAGCTATCCGTCAGTGGCAGAATCCGCAGACACATTCGATGAAAAAAACGGGATCCGTGAAAGCGTGATACA
>JAFOKI010000042.1 GCA_017419895.1 Eubacterium sp.
ATATAACCGCATAAGGATATTGATGCCCGGAACTTATGTGATACCAGACTCAGGAGCCAAATACCTGAGCGGCGCGGCTTTTTCCGAAGAAGTCACCGGACTTTGTATGTCCGGAGTCGCTTACCCGCTTGACGATTTTACACTCCCCGCGACGTCATCCAGATGTGTAAGCAACGAGTTCGCGGCGCCTGAAGCTGTTATTTCGTTCAAAACAGGAGTGTTCATTCTCATGGAATGCATCGATGCGTGATTGAAATGCCATTCTGCTTATGATAAAATATTGACAGATATAACAAAGAACCCTAACCGCTTTTCAGGGGAAAGCGGGTCAATAATGAAAGGAGTCAAAAATGTACGAGACAATCCTGTATGAAGTAAAAGACCAGATCGCCTATATCACGATCAATCGTCCGAAAGCGCTCAACGCGCTTAATTCAACGGTTCTGACAGAGCTTATCGACGCCGCAGCGAAAGTTGAAGCTGATCCTGACGTCAGAGTAGCCATCGTCACCGGTGAAGGCCGCGCGTTTGTAGCAGGTGCCGATATCTCTCAGATGAGAGACATGGAAACAATGGAAGCAAAAGACTTCATGGCTCTCGGTCACAAAGCATTCAACGCGATTGATTTCAACAAAAAGCCCTTCATTGCGGCAGTAAACGGTTTCGCTCTCGGCGGCGGATGCGAGCTCTCAATGGCATGCGATTTCAGGATCGCATCCGAAAAAGCAAAATTCGGACAGCCTGAAGTAAACCTCGGCATCATTCCGGGATTCGGCGGCACTCAGAGACTCCCGAGACTTGTTGGAAAAGGCATGGCAAAGTACATGATCTATACGGCTGAAATGATTGATGCCGCAGAAGCACTCCGCATCGGTCTCGTTCAGAAAGTTGTTCCGGCAGAAGAACTCATGGCAGAAGCTGAAAAAGCTGCCAAGCTGATAATCTCCAAGGCTCCGATCGCTATTCTTACAGCTAAAGCCGCGATCAACTATGGTTATGACATGGATATGCATTCCGCTTCTGAATGGGAAGCGCTCAATTCCGGCGCCGGATTCTCAACAGAAGACCAGAAAGAAGGCATGACTGCTTTCCTCGAGAAACGTCCTGCTGTCTGGAAGAACAAATAAACAAATCCCATATAAGCAAAAAGACTGCCGTTCACAGCGGCAGTCTTTTTTCGTTAATGAACGTTATTATATGTGTCTTATGAGCCAGTCGCAAACGGTCCTGATGAACGCGATCCTGTCTCTCTGGATATTGTGATCCGAATCGAATGTCACGAACTCAAACGACTTATTGTTCGCTCTGAACACATTCAGTATCGGATCTACATGCACCGGTATCGGACAAAGAACGTCTTTCTCGCCACCGACGATCAGGATGTCGTATTTGTCATCGATCTGTGCCGCAAGCGTTTTGAAATTCCACTCTTCATTATGCGCTTCCATCTCATCGTAGAGTACGCTTACATCTTTCCCCTCACCGAATCTCAGGAACGGTTTGCCGAAATCCATAAGCCAGTTGTATGCATCCCTGTCGCTTACAAAAATCTCAGCCGCATTGCACGGAGCAACGAGAACCGCGCCTTTGACTTCCGCTCCGTCCGCAAGGGCTCTGAGAGCAGTGAAGCCGCCCATAGAATGTCCCATGTAGAAGATATTGTCGGTATCAACTGAGAGTTCTTCAGCGTTCTCTTTGATATATGCGAGGACCGCGAGAGCGTCATCTTTCAGCGAACTGAATCTGTAATCACCGTAACTCCCCCACGCGCCTCTGAATGTGAACTGTACGACTACGAAACCTGCACGTCTGAATGCCTGCGAAACATCCGGATACTGTTCATTTCCCGGGAAACCGTGCATGATTATCACTGCAGGTCTCTTCTCTCCTTCAAAGTCAAGAGTCGGTTTATAGCATCTCGCAAACAGGAGATTGCCGTCACTCGGGATGCGTCTCCCGAACTGATTCATTTCTACTGCCGCCATCGGCGGATCCTGTGTCAAGAATTCCAGATCGATCATTTCTGATAACCCCCTTATCAACAAAGCTTCAGCCGCTGCGTGCGGCAGAGGCATTACCGGACATTTTATTATACAGCTTATATGCCGTTACAGGCTCACTATTCCAACTGTCAGAAGAGTCACTATGCATGCGGCAATACATACCCCGCCGAAGATCAGCGGAACGGCGTATTTGAGACGCATATCCAGCATTGCAGCAATTGCGGCTCCTGTATACGCTCCCGTTCCGGGGAAAGGTATCGCTACGAACAGAAGCAGCCCGAGTCTTTCGTACTTCATTACTGTCTCGGCTTTTCCGGCGATCCTCGCATCAAAACGTTCAACGAGTGATTCGAACCATGGACTGACTGTTCTCAGCCATGCCAGGATTTTTCTTATGAACAGTATGACAAACGGAACCGGGATCATATTTCCGACAATACAAACAAGCGCGACGGTCAATGGATCACCGCCTGCTGCTATACCCACCGGAATCGCCGCTCTAAGCTCAGATACCGGGATCATCGATGCGAAAAAAACTGCTGCAAGTCCACCCATAATATTACAATAGGGAGACACCACAAAAGATGCCTCCCATCATGTCACTTTCTGACTAAAATCAAATTCAGGCAAGCGCTACCGCAGCCAGCGAAAGACAAATGAAAAGCACCGCGAGAACGATAGTTGCTTTATGAAGCATTCCCTCGTATCCGCTTGCCTTTTTCTTTCCGAAAAGCTGTTCAGCTCCGCCCGCTATGGAACCGGAAAGTCCATCGCTGTTACCGGACTGAAGAAGTACGGAAACGATCAGAAGTATGCTCACAATAGCGAGAAGTATCATAATAACGGTGTTCATTTTAAAAACCTCCACTCAAGTTCAATTTTCGAACTTAAGTATATTATCATAAGGAATCGACAATTTCAACCCCTATTCCGCAGCAGCGGCTATAAGACTTGTAAATCCTTCCGGATCCAGGCTTGCGCCGCCGACAAGCGCACCGTCGATATCAGGTTTTCCGATGATATCTTTTGCGTTTCCGGGTTTGACGCTCCCGCCATACTGGATGATCACAGCATCCGCGGTTGCCTGGTCATACATGGAAGCGAGCTTTCCTCTTATGAAAGCGCACATTTCCTGAGCCTGATCGGGTGTTGCGGTTTTGCCGGTCCCGATCGCCCAGATCGGTTCATATGCTATCACAAGTTCCTTGACTGTATCAGCATCAAGTCCGGCAAGATCTTTTTCAAGCTGAGCGGAAACTATATCCTGCTGAACACCGGCTTCACGCTCATCAAGTTTTTCACCTACGCACAGGATCGGAATAATGTCAGAAGTATTGAAGAGCTTTTTGAGTTTTTTGTTGACTGTTTCATCAGTTTCACCGAAATACTCCCTGCGCTCCGAATGTCCGATAATGCAGTAATCGACTCCGACTTCTTTCAGCATCGGCACAGCGATTTCACCAGTGAAAGCACCGCTGTCCTCAAAATGTACGTTCTGAGCCCCTACACCTATACCGGTCCCGGCAAATGCATCGACCAGTGTAGTAAGCTGAAGGAACGGAGCACATACTGCAACTTTTATGCCTGCCGGTCTATTAAGCTTAAGAAAAGCATCAGCGAATTCTTTAGCACCTTCGATATCCTTAAACATTTTCCAGTTGCCGGCTATGAACTTTACTCTGTCTGCCATGTCACTCTCCTACCCGCCTTTCAAGCAGGCATAATATACCCGGGACCGGGCACAAATATGAATGCCCGGCCCCATTGTTGAAACTATCAGCTGATTTTATTTGTCCTCGATGACTGCTACGCCCGGAAGAACCTTTCCTTCCAGGAACTCGAGGGAAGCGCCGCCGCCCGTCGAGATATGAGACATTTTGTCATCAAGTCCGAACTGGTTAACAGCGGCTGCGGAGTCGCCTCCACCGATAACCGTAATGCCTTCGCACTCTGCGAGAGCTTCGGCAACAGCGCGTGTTCCTGCCGCGAAATTAGGCATTTCGAATACGCCCATCGGTCCGTTCCAGACAACTGTTGCGGCGCCTTTTATAGCTTCTCCGTACAGTTTGGATGTCTCAGGTCCGATATCCATGCCCATCATGTCTTCCGGGATCGCGTCAGCAGCAACGATCGCGCTTTTCGCGTCATTGTCGAAAGCGTCGGCAACTACCACGTCAACGGGAAGCATGAAAGCAACGCCTTTTTCATCAGCTTTCTTCATGAGGTCGCCGGCGAGATCGATACCATTCTCGTCGAGTATGGATTTTCCGATCTCAAAGCCTTTTGCCTTGAGGAACGTAAACGCCATTCCTCCACCGATGATAAGAGTGTCTACCTTTTCGAGCAGGCTCTCGATGACCGCAATCTTATCAGCTACCTTAGCTCCTCCCATAATGCCCACGAAAGGACGTTTCGGATCCGTCACTGCTTCTCCGAGGAATTTGAGTTCCTTTTCAATAAGGAATCCGGAAACTGCAGGTATATAGTCGGCTATGCCGGCTGTCGAGCTATGCGCTCTGTGAGCTGTTCCGAATGCGTCCTGAACAAAGATCTCAGCGAGATCAGCGAGTTCTTTCGCGAACTCTGCGCCATTCTCTGTCTCTTCCGGACGGAATCTGACGTTTTCGAGGAGCATTACCTCACCCGGTTTGAGTTCAGCCGCGGCTGCTCTTACTGCATCGTCAACAACTGTGTCTGACGGTACAAATTTTACTTCCTTGCCAAGATACTCGGAGAGCTTGTCTGCTACCGGCTTCATGGAGAATTCCGGATTCGCCTTGCCCTTGGGTCTTCCGAGATGGGACATCAGAATAAGGCTGGCGCCTTGTGAAAGGATGTACTCGATGGTCGGAAGAGAAGCTTCTATTCTTGTTACGTCAGTGATCACGCCTTCTTTCATCGGCACGTTGAAATCACAACGCTCGATGACTTTTTTCCCGGCGAGATCTATGTCTTTTACTGTCTTTTTCATTATTTATTGTCCTTTTCGTCCATGATCGCTGCAAGTTCAAGAGTCTTTCTGGCATAACCGAACTCGTTGTCGTACCAGGAAACTACCTTGAAGCATGTGTCTGTCAGACCGAGACCCATCTTGGCATCGACGATCGATGTGTGTGTTTCACCGAGGATGTCGACGGAAGTAAGTGCTTCTTCACTGTAAGCAAGAACGCCCTTCATGTATGTTTCCGAAGCTTCTTTGAGCGTAGCGCATACATCTTCATAAGTTGTCGGAGTCTTGAGAACTACGTTGAGGTCAACAACCGAACCGTCAGCAGACGGAATACGATAGGAAACACCCGTGAGTTTGCCCTTGAGCGCGGGAATGACTTTTCCTACTGCCTTAGCTGCGCCTGTTGTGGACGGAATGATGTTGCCGTAAACGGATCTGCCGATTCTCCAGTCTTTCTCGTTGCTCTTGTCAACAGCTGCCTGCTTCGATGTCGAAGCGTGGATCGTCGACATAAGTCCCATTTCGATTCCATACTTGTCGTTCAGGACCTTCGCTACTGGAGCAAGGCAGTTTGTCGTGCAGGAAGCGTTTGAAACTACCTGCATTGCGGGATCGTATTCATCGCTGTTTACGCCTACTACGAACATCGGTGTATCGTCTTTTGCCGGAGCAGAGATGATGACCTTCTTGGCTCCGCCTTCCGTGATATGCGGGAGGCAAGCTTCCGTTGTCAGGAACGCGCCTGTGCACTCGATAACGTAGTCAACACCAAGAGCAACCCAATCGATGTCCTTGATTTCATTTTCTCCGGATACAGGGATCTTCCTGCCGTTGATGGTGAGTCCGCCCTCATATGTTCCTACTTCTCCCGGGAAACGTCCGAATACTGTATCGTACTTGAGCATATATGCCATATATTCAAGATTCGCGTTTCTCTTGTTGATGCCAACGATCTCAACATTGGGCATGTCCATCGACGCTCTCATAGCAAGACGTCCGATACGTCCGAATCCACTCAATCCGATTTTTACTGTCATAAGGTTCCTCCTTCTTACCAAAAACCCCCGGGACGTGCCCGGTTAAACACAGGAAAAGCGCCGGCGTTCATACGCGGCTGCCGTCCCGAATATAAACAAATACCGGATCCATACAAATCCATTATGATTATAACGCTAATAATACCATGTTTCAAGTATATTGACCCTGATTGTTACACTGCTGAACTTGACATTTGCAATGCAGAATATATACTGATTGGAAACGAGGTATTTCAATGGAAGAAGAAAAAATCGTAAAAAAACTGTCGGGTGTCGGCATTGCCGGAAACGTTGTTCTGGCAGCTTTCAAACTGATCGCCGGTATTCTCGGAAAATCCGGCGCGATGGTGTCCGATGCCGTGCATTCGCTATCTGACGTTTTTGCGACTGTCGTCGCCTATATTGGCGTGCGCCTTTCGAAGCAGGACGAGGATGCCGAGCATCCGTATGGTCATGAAAGACTGGAATGCGTCGCCTCGCTTATTCTCGGCCTTATACTTGCCGGAACCGGACTGGGCATCGGTTATGCCGGTATACAGAAGCTTTTAGGGCCTCAGGAAGCTCTTGAGATCCCGACACTTCTTCCACTCATTGCTGCTGTCGTATCCATCCTTGTTAAGGAAGGCATGTTCCACTACACCATGCACTACGCGAAAAAACTCGATTCCGCGGCATTCAAAGCCGACGCGTGGCACCACCGTTCAGACGCCATATCTTCCATCGGTTCTTTTATCGGTATCGGTATGGCAAAACTCGGTTTCCCGATCATGGATCCGGTCGCCTCTCTCATCATATGCGCGCTCATACTGAAAGTCGCTTATGACATAACAAAGGATGCCATCTCCAAGATGCTTGACACTTCATGCGACAATGATCTTAATCAAAGTCTAAAGAGATATATAGAGGAACAGCCCGGTGTGGAGCATATCGATCTTTTGCTCACCAGGCAGTTCGGCAACAAAATATATGTAGATCTTGAATTTACGGCAAGAAGGGATATCTCTCTTGTCGACGCCCATTCTATCGCTGAGAGCGTCCACAGCGGTGTAGAGAAAAACTTCCCCAATGTCAAGCATATAATGATCCATGTCAATCCCGAAGGTCATCAGGATTAAGTCCGGAAATACTATTCCAGCCCCGGAAAGCCCACCTGTCTCAAAGCTTCAAACAGCACTATATTTGCGGAATTCGCGAGATTGAACGACCTCAGCCTGGTATCCGCGCTCATCGGTATTCTTATCGACATATCTTTGTTTGCTTCAATGAGATCCCTGGGAAGTCCCCTCGTCTCACGTCCGAACAGAAACATATCGCCGTCTTTATACTCATGCTCGGTAAAATACTTTGTTCCCTTTGTCGTAACAAAGAATTTTCTCGCGGCCGCGAATTCACCCATGAATTCATCAAGGCTTTTATGCACGTGAAGATCCACATATGGCCAGTAATCAAGCCCTGCTCTCCTCACCGCGCGTTCGGATATATCAAAGCCAAGCGGTTCGACGAGATGCAGCACGGTGTTGGTCGCAGCGCACGTTCTTGCTATATTGCCTGTGTTAGGCGGTATTTCCGGTTCTACCAAAACTATATGAAAAGCCATCTTGTATATCCTCCGATCATCCGTGCCTGCAGACGCACCGCAGCGGATATTTACTGCATATTATAATACCACTTTTCTATGGAATTTCGCTCGGCAATGCGGTATATTGTATTTGATATTAAATATTATCACCGCACGAGATGACGGAGGAATGGAAATGAGAAAAGTAAACATCGCGATACTCGGACTCGGAACCGTTGGCGGGAGCACATTTGACATCCTGACAAAAAACCGTGAACTTATACTTAAGAGAACCGGCATAGACTTCGCCGTTTCTCGCGTCCTCGAAAAACGCGAGGAAGCAATCGAAAGGCATAAAGTCCCGCGTGATATAGTAACCACCGATATCGATGCCCTTCTCGCTGCAGACGACGTCGACATCGTGGTCGAGTGCATAGGCGGAAGAGAGCCCGTAACGACATGGATGCTGACAGCTTTGGCTAACGGCAAGAGCGTCGTTACACCTAACAAAGCTGTCGTAGCCGACAAATTCGAAGTATTTAAAGAAGCTGCGGAAAAGGGCGGCGGACAATTCAGGTTTGAAGCAGCGGTAGGCGGCGGTATCCCCGTCCTCTCACCCATCATGAATGACCTCGCGGGAAACCGTTTCTCGAATATCATGGGTATAGTAAACGGTACCACTAACTATATTCTAACCCAGATGACTGAAAACGGTATGGCATATGAGGACGCTTTGAAAGATGCGCAGGCAAAAGGTTTCGCAGAAGCCGATCCCACAGCTGATGTAGAAGGCATCGACGCTGCTAACAAGCTTTGTATCCTCATGAAACTCGCATTCGACGAATATGTACATCCGACAAACATTCCGAGAACAGGAATTACCGGGGTCACTAAAGCAGACCTTGACGCTGCCGCGGAAAAGGGCTGCGTCATCAAGCTCATCGCGAAAGCGACGCTCGATGAGGAAGGCGCTCTCGACTGCTCGGTTTCCCCGACCGAACTTCCCAAGAGCCACCCGCTCGCAGGAGTATCGAATGAATTCAATGCGATTTTCCTGACCGGAAACGCTGTCGACGATGTAATGTTCTATGGAAAAGGCGCAGGTCC
>JAFOKI010000296.1 GCA_017419895.1 Eubacterium sp.
CAGCTACCTGCAGTGGCAATATCCAGGTGCGCGGAACCGCTGATTATGAGAATGTCAGCCGCATCTGGGGCGAAATGAGAGGCCCTGCCTACTTCAGCTATTGTACTTGGATCCGGATATACGATGGCAATACACTGAACTATGAATCCTTCGAGTATTACGGTTACGATTACTGATCGCGCAAGGGGAACTTGAGAGTTACAGATCGGCCGCTGCTGTACGCTAAACTTACAGTGGACATGTGATTCCACAGTATTTCTTCTGACACAGATGATCAGTTTGAACTTGGGATCTGTTATGAAACAGGCAAAGGAGGAGATAGATATGAAAAGAATAAAACGGGCAGCAGCGGTTATCCTGATTGCGGTAATGGCGCTTACCGCAGTTCTCTCTGTGGGGCTTGCGGCAGAACCGGTCTCTGCGGCAACTGCCGTGAAAACCGCTTCCAAAACGGCAAAATCAACGAAGCTTAAGTTCTTATACGGAAACGATGTCGTCATAGGCGGGAGAGTCATCGATAGGTATTTGACAACGGTTTATGGGAAAAACGGGGGTGCGAATATCGTAAGCGCGGTACCGGCTGATCCGGAAATACTGAAAGCAGAGTTTGAAGGCGAGGACCTCGATCTGATACCGCTCAAGAAAGGCAAGACGACCGTTACGGTAACGGACGAGGACGGTTTAAAGGGTGTACTGAATGTGACGGTAAAGGCCGAATTCTTTACATCACAGTTGGAAGGCAGTGTTTATCTGGACGGATGCTGGTACGGGAGGAAAAAGATCGTGGTCAGCAGCGTCAAAGGGACAAAAGTCACTCTGAAGGTTGGAGATGACAAATACGATACACTCACATTCACGGAAGACGGAGACCAGGAGGTAAAGCTTAAGAAAGTTTATCCGCTCAACACCAAGATCAGAGCGACGGTCAAGAAAGGAAAATACAAAGTTGTCATCAAGCGCGCGGTATTTTCAGATTCTGAGGCTGATGTTGTAAAAGTCAAGGGAAAAACCGTCAAGCTCACCTGCTCGTGCATGCACAAGGGCGATGTCATCAAGTTCACATACAAGGGCAAGACCTGGAAACTCAAGATGAAAAAAGACTATGACGGTGACGCGGATTACCGCTGGTACACGATCAAAACGAACAAAAAAATCCCCAAGAACGCGAAGATCAAGGTCAAGATCGTCAACAAGTATAATGAAAAACTCTTTGAAGGATCGATGAAGCTCAAGAATGGACAGCGTTCATTCTGGGCAAGTGACCGGAAGCCGCAGTTTGAATAGTACTGCTTCCGGTGAATCGGAGAAATGGAGAAAAGGAGAAGCGTATGAATACTGTCAATAACACACATCGCGGAGCCGTTAAGGCGCTCATGCTCATTGCAGCGATAATGGTCATCCTCATATGCATGGGAACATCCAACAAAGCATTCGCGGCGACTTATCTCTATCCGCGCAATATGCCAGATCCCGTAGACTCAGAAGCCGTAGGGGTCAGAGGGGACTTCCTTGGAAACCAGAAGGAAGCGCTCAAGCGCATGAACGAGATCCGTCTCGAAGCATGTAAGGAAGGTGTTCCCGACCCGAGGACCGACGGTAAAACCAAACTGAAACCGTCCGACTATGTTCCGCTCAAATGGTCCACCGATATCGAAGAATACGCAAGGCTCAGGGCTGCCGAGGCAAGTGTGTTCCCTTCTCACTTCCAGATGGGATCATATCTGGAACCCGACAGAATCAAAGATGATTACTTTGAAGGAAAAGGGGAGGTGCTCGCATTTGGTTGCTCAACAATAAAAGAGGGCGTGGAAGCCTGGTATAAAGAGAAAAAAGACTGGGTGAAACTGAACGACGATTGGTTTAAAGTCGGACACTATGCGACTATGATCGACCCGGATAACCGTTATGTCGGAATGGCCGGCTTCCAGACTTTTAATAACGGAAATGGTGGAGGCGAACTCCTTGGAAATTCCAGATACAGAAGCAGCATCTGTGCCCGCTTCCACGAAATTGGTACATTCGAGGGCGAATCAAACAGTGAAAAAATGATGCCTGCGCAGAAAGACGTGGTCCAGATAATATCGCTGTACAAAAGTGCTCTCGGAAAGCCTTATCTCGCTATGATCGCGGGCGAATCCGATGATGAGGGAGAAGACGGCATATACGCCATGCAGACCGAGGACCCTGTATTCGGAATCGCGAGAAAAGTTGATGTACCCGCGGACGCATTTCCGGCGTCAACAGCTCTGGTGCTAGCTGCCGACTGCCTGGACTATAAGTTTACATCTTCCAATCCGTCGGCTTTACCGATAACCGCTGACGGGAAAGCCAGAGCTGCACAGAGCGGAAAAGCGGTCGTGACAGCCACAAATTCAAAAGGCACAAAATACACGATCAAGGTCAAAGTATGGTCACGTCTCGACAAACCTGCGATTAAAAAGGTGAAACGCAGCGGGAAAAACCTTAAGGTGACGTTCATTGCAGAGGATCTTGGCGACGGGACCCAGTTCCAGATAGCCAAGGATAAGAACTTCAAAAAAGTTCTGAAGACCGTCAAATTTAAAAATAAGGCCGGCGATAACATGAAATACACCAGAACTATCAAGAAGCTCGGCAAAAAGCTCAGCAAGAAGGGCAATCTCTATATACGCGCCAGAGCTTATGGCAAATTTGACGGGATCAAATACTACTCGCACTGGTCGAAAGCCAAGAAAATCAAATAGTCCGTTATCACTCTGTTAACAAAGCCGCGCCGGCCATCTTACCGGCGCGGTTCACCCAAATCAGCTTTGTTTTCCCAAAGCAAGCGGGACTGAGCGCAATAAAATGAATTCACGGTAAACAATGTGAGCCTACGGCGACCTTGGTTATGAGACCCGGGCGGTCAGAATTGGAGGAGAAAATGAAAAATAAACACAGCATCATATTGGCGGTTGTTCTCATCTGCGTGATGATGCTCACGTCCTGCGCAGGGGGAACAAAGAATAAAGAAGCCGGCATAATGGCGGCAGTAGATGGAGTTATGCACTCGGTGAAAACGGGCGAATACAGCAAGATATATGACTATCTGTCATCTGACGCAAAAGGCGGGGATATGGAAAAGATGCTTGACTTTCTCGAAAATATCCATGATCAGTTCTCGTATTCTGATTTAATCTTTGGAGAAAGTGACTTTGACTTAGATGAGGAGACGAGTGAACTTTGTGATGCTCTTTTTAATAGAATCATCGATGAGTTCAAAGCCGGGTTGGTCAAGTCATATAAGATCGGGAAAATAACAGAAGAAACAGAAGAGGCAGAAGAAGTGTCTGTTCCTGTTGAAGTGACATTCGGATATGATTTTGAAGCATTTGAAAACGATG
>JAFOKI010000297.1 GCA_017419895.1 Eubacterium sp.
AAGCCTTGAGGGCGTGGCCGACACAAAAAACCACGCGGTGTTCACGATCGCCGTTCCCACAACCGCCGGCACCGCCGCCGAGGTCACCATCAACTACGTCATCACCGACGTGGAAAAGAAGAGAAAATTCGTCTGCGTCGACGTTCACGACATCCCCGAAGTCGCCGTAGTCGACCCCGACATGATGTCCTCGATGCCCAGAGGCCTCACCGCTTCCACCGGCATGGACGCCCTGACACACGCCATCGAAGGCTATACCACCAAGGCTGCCTGGGAACTGACAGACATGTTCCATCTGGAGGCCATCCGCCTCATCGCGAAGCACCTGCGCGGAGCCGTCGAGAACGTCCCGGAAGACCGGGAAGGTATGGCCCTCGCCCAGTATGTCGCCGGCATGGGATTCTCCAACGTCGGTCTCGGCATCGCGCACTCCATCGCCCACACTCTCGGCGCACACTATGACACGCCCCACGGAGTGGCCTGCGCAATGATGCTTCCCATCGTCATGGAGTACAACCAGGAATGCACCGGAGAGCGCTATCGCGAGATCGCCCGCGCCATGGGCGTGGAAGGCGTTGATTCCATGACTCAGGAAGAGTACCGCAAGGCGGCCGTAGATGCCGTAAAGAAGCTCTCCGCTGACGTCGGCATCCCCGCAAAGAACGACCGTGTCCGTGAGGAGGATCTGGATCAGCTGGCAGCAGACGCATATGCAGACGCATGCCGTCCCGGCAATCCCCGCGACACCAACGTGGAGGACCTCAAGGAACTCTACAGGAAGATCATGTAATGCCATTCCACAGTTAGATATAAATGCATAATCGAGTAGGGCGGAACGAGTCCGCCCTCTCACACCACCGTACGTGCCGTTCGGCATACGGCGGTTCAACCCAAACAATAGTAATCCACGCAACTCAGAAGTCCTCGCTTTGCGAGGATTTCTTTGTTTATAAGACGCAACCCGGTTGTCTTAACGGCCGCTTGGTAGCGGTCTCCTAATGCAACTGATTGCCTCGCCATCCATTCTGGAGCTCCAAGTTTCCGCAGTCCCCAACATCTTTTACTGGGTTTCTTCCACTGTTTCCATATGACTACTCTCATGCGTGTTCTCAGGTGCTTATCGATTCTTTGGAGTACATTCATCATACTCCCGATCCTGAAATAGTTTATCCATCCGCGTGTGACCTGATTCAGCATAGTTATTCTTCTATCCATGCTTATCGACCAACTGCGACTAGTCAACTCTTTCAGTCTGTTCTTGAATCTCTTCACTGAGTCCTGATGAGGTCTTGCTTTCCATCCCTCGCTGTCCTTCCAGAAGCCGAATCCGAGATACTTGAGTCCCCCAGGCCTCGTAACTTTCGTCTTGGTCATGTTGACCTTGAGCCCCAGTTTCTTCTCTATCCACTTCGTTATCGTATGCATGACCCTGTTTGCAGCCGCGCTGCTGCCTACTGCTATCACGCAGTCATCTGCATACCTTACAAAGTGCAGCCCTCTTGCTTTCAGTTCCTTATCCAGTTCATTGAGCATGATGTTTGACAAGAGCGGTGACAGGTTTCCGCCCTGCGGTGTTCCTTTCTCCGTCTCCTCATACCTGCCGTCCACCATCACTCCTGCTTTGAGATACTTGTGAATCAATGATTCTGTATCTCCGTCATTGATGATTCCGTGGACTAAGTACATGAGTTTGTCCTGTGGAACGTTGTCGAAAAACTTTTCGAGGTCGATGTCCACGATGTAATCATATCCGTCGTTCAGGTATTCGAGCAGTTTGATTATTGCCTGTTGCGCTCTGCGTTTCGGTCTGAATCCGTAGCTGTATTCGCTAAACAGCGGTTCAACTATCGGTGTCAGCTTCTGCGCTATCGCCTGCTCGATTATCCTGTCTACCACGCTCGGTATCCCGAGTTTCCGCACTCCGCCGTTTGGCTTGGGTATCTCTACCCTCCGCACTGGCTGGGGTGTGTACTTGCGGTTGCGGATCTTCTCGCGGATGCTCTCCCAGTTCTCGACGAGATACTCTTTGACCTGTTCAGTCGTTATCCCGTCTACTCCGCTGGCGCCTCTATTTGCGACTACTCGCTTGTACGCCTGCTTCATGTTCTCTTTGGAGAGTATTTCCTCCAGAAGTTGCGACATGGGTTTGTCTCCTTTCCTTCCTTTGCTCTCGTACCCTTACTCCTACCTCCTGTGGGCCTTTTGCTCCGTTACGTCTTTGCTACTAAGTCCTCGTCGGATATGGGTACTTGCCTCAAGAGTTCCATTCGACTCTTGGGTTGTTCGGCCCTTTGCTCCGCTCCCATTACAGGAGTTTCATCACTACTACGGCCTCTGCTGACTTCTCACAGTTCGTTGTTACTGCGACTTCGTTTCGAATACGTCTACTCCTTGTCGTCTGCGAGACCTCGCGGGATAAGTCGTCAATCTTTCCTCGTCTGCCTGCCCAATTTACGCATACGGGTTACGGTCGCCTTTCGGACTTCGTGACACCTAGCCCACTCATCCGCCGTATACGCCTCTCTTTTGGGTTTCTGTTCGTCAGGCTACGATTTCGCTATCCCTTCTTCTCGCCCAAACCTCACGATTTGAACCTTGGGAGTCGCTTTGGGGTTCGTCGGCGACTACGCCCCTTGTGGACTTTCACCACAGATTAACGGCATGCCCGTCATACTCAAAAAAAGAGATACGGAGCAGTTGCCCCGTATCTCTTTTTCTCTTAATTTCTTCTTACTTTCTGTCGTTCTTTTTCTTCATGATCATCAGAACTGCAAGAGCCAGAAGTGACACGCAAGACACAATCGCCCAAACACCCATACTGCTGGCATCATCCGTTATAGGTGCGGCCTCGTCTGTAATTTCGTGCTTGTTTGTTATTACATCTCCGTCTTTATAGATTATCCTGTCTGATTCGTATCCTGAAACCGGTTGCTCGGACATGGTGTACTTGATCTCTTCGCCGTCATCATACTTCGGCAGTTTTTCAAACGTCCACTTCCAGCCGTCCTTCTCCGTGACCGTCACGCTGTCGATCTTTTCGCCGTTCGCGTAAAGATCCACCGTGATGCTCCCGGGTCTGATGCCATCCTGGTCGTCGCTGTCATCCCACACCTTGCTACCGCTCACGCTCACCTTCTCGGGCTCGTGTTTGTTGGTGATCACCTCACCGTCCTTTATCGAGTCCTTGTCGGCTTTGTACCCGCTCACCGGCTGCTCGGACATGCTGTACTTGATCTCTTCGCCGTCATCATACTTCGGCAGTTTTTCGAACGTCCACTTCCAGCCGTCCTTCTCCGTGACCGTCACGCTGTCGATCTTTTCGCCGTCTGCGAACAGGTCCACCGTAATGCTGTCCGGTCTGATGTCGTCCCGGTCACCGTCGTCGTCCCATGCCTTGCTGCCGCTCACATTTACAGTTTCTGAACTATAGGTATCTGCAATCAGTCCTGTCTGAAGCTCAATTCCTTCAATAACGGTGCTTTCAGTGAGCCTGAAATCTTCCAGTTCTGTAAATATAAGCTTCTTCTCATCTTTATCCCAATCAACAGTTCCGAGCATACTAAGTATTCCTGAATCACTGATGCTGAATGCGAGTATGCCTTCAAACTGTTCATAATTATCAGGCGCTTTGGTTTCTTTGAGGTAATATGTACCACTGGAAAGCTTGAGATCTGCGCTGCCTTTATCCGCTCCATAATACTCGTCATCCGCTCTCAAGAACCCATCATCACCTGAAGACAGCGTAGTTATCAGATCCCTTATGTAAAAGTTCCACTGGTCGTTAGCATATTCCGGATCGCCGCCGTAAAGCTCAAACATAGCTCCGTCAAGGAACCAGTTATTGTGTTCTGCAGCTACCTTAACCAAACGGAACGCTCCTTCCGAATACTGGTTTAGAACGATTACGTCAGCGGTCTGGTCTTTCAGTATCTGTCCTTGAAGTACCTCGCTGTCCTCGTCGGTCAGGGTCTTAAAAGTAGACCCGCTGTCTGAGATTTTTTCAAGCGAGCAGCCCTGGGGCATACTGGTCTCAGTGACCTGGAACACCATATCCGGTATAACCTGTTTAATTACTACCGTATAATCTGCGGGAACATAATCAATATAACCTGTCTGTGAGCTCCAGTCGAAGATCGGGTCCGCCGGATCCTTGGAGGGGATCACCTGCATCGTATCTCCGGAAGAATAGTAATATCTGCCGTCTTCTCCTTGTGTCAGCGGAACCATTCTTGAATCGATACGATAGTAATAGACTCCTTCCTTCATGATGTAATACGGTGCGACCGAATACGCCGATAATTTATCAGCGGATGGTCCGAGCAAGACCTGGAATTGGAAAACGAGCGAATCATCCGGTGTCTGCCCAAGACTTAGGTCTAGTTTCTTTGTGATGTGCAGCTCTTGAGGACGAATGACATTATTGTAGATCAGCTGTTTGCGCTGCTTTACGAGCGCAGGCTCCACGGAATAATCTCTAAGCGCTTCATCGCCCTCATTTATCCGACTCTCCAAAAGTACATCATTTCCCCGCACTTCACTCACGAACAAAGGATCGACTGCGATCTCTCTGACATAGTAAGGATAATTCTGCAGTCTTGCGTCTTTAAACACAACGCCTTCATCGTGCCCGAGCCGTATCACGTTCTCGTATTCCTGACCTTCGATCGTGATTTTTTCAAAAGTAGTCGGCTCATCTGTGTCACGCCATCCGCCGCCGTCAGTCATCTCAGCCACCGAAGCATAGTCGTCGGTCAGAGGGACTTCTACGCCGTCTATGATCAGGAACGCCTGGAAAAGGAAGTCTTTGTCTGTATACTGCTGTTTATCTGTTCCGCTTATCTCTTTTGCGATAAGCAGATCATCCGGTGTCGTGGAGATATTGAACCTAGTGCGCAGATTAGCTGAGCCTTTTCCTCTCTCAAGATAGAACATGCGCATCTTGTGCCCGAAAGAGTCCCCTCTCAGGGTCTCCCCGTCAAAAAACTCTTCAGTTTTTTCGTCATCCCATGAAGAACCGTCCGGAAACACGCCCGCTTTTCTGAAAGCCTCGCGGATCGTTGCCGGATATTCATAATCCTTTCTGACAGTGCCTGAATAACTTACCGGGATCGCATTATGGGTCGAGATTTCTCCTGTAGTGAAGTTTATCGTTCCGCGATGAGCAGAATGGATCCCTCCGAGATCCAGAATGAGTACATCATCCACAAAGATCCACAGATCATCATCGCCGGAGAACTCGAATATGATCTCGTTTCCGTTGCGGTCTTTTCCGTTTGTCGGCTGGATAAAATTAGTTTCTACCGACATACCGTAGTTGTAATCGTATCCTCCGTCGAGCTTCGGCGCTGTTTCGATCTTATGAAGCGCCTGACCCTTACGCGGCTCGTCCGCGGGAAGAGGATTCATATACTCGTCATTTATATTTGTCTGGTCGGTATATACATCTGTCAGTATCCTGCTGAACGGCATAAAGTGACCGTGAGTGTTTACTTTTGTCGGAGACCCAAGCTGATCATATACAGTAAAATCACCAGTGTCAGTATTCAGATAAGCATAGTTCTTCGCTGAATTGTACTCGAAATAACCGGTCTCGCTGTATGTGCTTTCCAGCAGAAGATGATTGGCTTCAGTTACAAAGTAATCACTGTCCGGATCGAACAGTGCGGTAAGCGCATGTCTCTCCCCTACCAATGAAACCGGGATGCCGTCTTCATTGAGCCTGCAGTCGACAAGCTCAGGCACATAATACCGGGAACTCTCAGCCCCCTGCGTGATCGACTGAACCGCATCCGACCCGATCTCGTTGCTCATCCACTTGCGGGAAGGATAGTTGAACATATTGATCTTCAAGCCGAGAGATCTGGAATCCAGCGTCGGCACGGTTGACAGTTCTTCGATCTGGGCTACAGCGGCGAAATTAAAGGTGTCTGCGTCCCCGATACCGCCTTTGACCAGCTGAAGCCTCTCCCCGTCATCCTTAAGGTAGAGTCCTTCCGTTCCATCGTCCTTGCTCCAGGCAATCAGGGTCGACTCAAATTCTCCGTTCTGTCTCCCCGGCATCTGAAGGCTGTAGTTGAACGACTGACTGTCACCTGCAACGATATCGTCTCCGGGAAGGATGACATCATACAGTTTTGCGCCGTCATAGCCATAAATTGCTCTTGGTGCGATATATGCACCGGTCACTGTATTCTGAAGCCAGTAGTATCCGGTCTCATCGCCATCAGAATTGCGACCGACAGTGTATTTCCATTCAATTGCTGCAAGGTCTTTGCCCTGTGAATTGCTGAGCGAATACCAGCCCACAGAGCTCCCTTCGTCGGACATATCGATCAGATCGCCGTATCCGTCTATGGCAACAAGATTGTATTCCTTGAACAGCTCATTCCACACACTGCGGTAAATGACGACTGTGCTGCCGTCTTCCATTTCTGATACCGAGATCTTGTCTGCGAAGTGCTTCTCATCCTGCGGCTCGATATCCAATCGCTTTGCGTCAAGAAGGTACTGATAGTCATTCTGGTTTACCGCATAATCAGACCCCTTGAACCCCTTGTCGGTATCCTTGTAGTTTAGTTTGTACTTTTCGTTTCCTGTTCCGTACGCGCACCTGATCATCACCATCTTGGGATACGCTGCATCCGTCACTATAAGGAAAGGCATCGGAGAAGGCGACAGATAAAGAGACTGTTTGTTTATCGTCAGATATCTGACAGAATCGTCGACCTTTGTAGAAAGGAAGTAAAGAATCGATCCGTTCTCATCTCTGTTCCTGCTGTCCGTAAAAACAGTTTCAGCTATAGCACCTGACGTTACATCGTTTTCCGTCACCCGTGTAAAAGTCCATAACGCAGGCTCATCAGGCTCAGTTGAGGCTATTACCCGCTCGTCGTTTTTGAACCAAACTACGCTGTACAGCAAACGGTTCCCGTTCGCATTAGGCGTTGCGGTAAGCGCATAACCGATCCTCTCTCCGTCAATATGATTGACAATCAAAAAAGATTTACCGTCAAAATCTTCTGTAGTCCCATATGACTCGAACTGATATACACTGTAGATTGAGAAGGATTCCGCATCAAACTTTATGTTCTGTACTCCTTCTTCCGACTTGTTGGTGCATTCTAAAGGCTCAACCTCACCGTTTTCATCATTGAAGTGGTCAATCTGAAGAGCGCGTGTTTCATCCTTCTCGGGGATATCCTCAAGGCAGATCTCAACGTTGACAGGAGCCGCAGGCTGGATCTTTTCCTCTCCATCCATGATGCTTATATCAAAGAAACGTGCAAAGACCGGTGTCTGATTCCCGTGTGCTGCAACAAGTTTTTCATACAGTTCATCATAAAGAGGGTCGCCCGGCAGTATCTCCTTTTCCTCCAGCCAAGCCCCGTCCGGTATCTCGGCGTCAGCCTGATATGACACAGTTACCGAATATGAATCTCCCTCTGAACTTACGGAGCCTTCCTGAAAAACATCCTCCCCCTCTGCATCCGACACAACAGACGAATCTCCTGGATCTGACAGATCCAGGACCATTTTGTCATCATTGTTTCCATCTTCGGCAAGAACACCTCTGTCGGATACAGCAAGTACCGGAACAAATACCGAACATAAGTCTACAATCACCAGAAGAACTGCAAGAAAACAAAGCATCTTGCAGTACGACCTTTTTCTACGCTGTTCTGATCTGTTTCTCAAAGCCACATCTCCATTCAAGGGCAGGTTATTTCTTAATGTCCTGTTAATCGACATATATACGATACGGTGTGTAAAAAAACACATTAGGGCATTCTAATTAATATTATCACAACTTTATCCTCAAAAAAACACCTTTCGATAACATCCGTCTCGGGAAAACTGACGCAGAAAAGCAGGTCGTGAAATGCATTTTCACCCGGCACGGAAAGAGACAGAAAAAAGTCATTATCCGGCAGGCTTCCGATTCTCTTGACTTTTGCACTATTATCAGTAGAATGAATGTGCATAAAGGCGATGATGAAGACATTAGCCGCGTATGAAAGGCACAGCGATGCGGGGACGATGAGAGCCCGCAGCGAGTAGGACGCGAGTGAAGATCCCTTCCGAGCCCTGATACCAAAGCGAGAGCCGGTAGATATCAGCGGGTGTCTCCCGTTAAAGGGACAGCATATGATTGTATGCCTGAGGTGGTACAGCGAAGTTCAGACCTTCGTCCTTTGGGGCGGAGGTCTTTTTATTACAGGAGGAAGATATGTACGAAAAGGTAAGTGCCAACCGCAACTTCGTCCAGCAGGAAAAAAAGATCGAGAAGTTCTGGAAAGACAACCGGATCTTCGAAAAGAGCATTGAGGACCGCAAGGATAGCCCGGTCTATATGTTCTATGACGGCCCTCCGACAGCCAACGGCAAGCCTCACATCGGCCATGTCCTCACCAGAGTCATAAAGGACATGATACCCCGCTACCACACCATGAAAGGCGAGAGGGTCCCCCGCAAGGCCGGCTGGGACACTCACGGCCTTCCTGTGGAACTGGAAGTCGAGAAGCTTCTAGGATTCGAGGGCAAGGAGAATATCGAGAAATACGGCATCGCCCCCTTCATAGAC
>JAFOKI010000298.1 GCA_017419895.1 Eubacterium sp.
CTCTATCCTGTCACCGCCGCTCAGTTCTATCACATCTCCTGCTTTACCCTTTGTAACGAGATTCCTGACGCGGTAACATTCCGACAATTGCTCAAGCCCGAGATAGTGGTCCGTGTGGAGATGCGTCGCGAGCGCGATATCTACATCCCTGCAGCCGTTCTTGAGAAGATACGGCTTGAGAACGTTCTCGCCCACGTTGTACTCAAGCCGTCCGCCTCCGTCGATCAGGATGTCTGTGCTGCCGGACTTGATGTGAAGGCAGTCACCTTGTCCGACGTCGACCATAACTATCTGCGCCTTGTCGAACGGTGTCATCGCGCTGACAAAGCTTATTGCCCCCGCGGCTGTTATAATGGCTGCGCACTTCATGACCGCTCTATACTCTTTCCGTTCGCGCGCGACAAAGAAATACTCAGACGATAAAAAGTATGCTGCTCCGTAAATCATCACGATCAGCCATACCGGTGGAGATAGCGCATCCATTGCAAACCTTCCGTCCGCGGACGTCAAAAGACTCGCCCGGATCATAACTTCAGCCGTCATTATCAGAAGTTTCCCTAACAGAAATGTCCGCCCGATTGCAGCAAAAAGCGCGATTGAAATCATTCCCAGCGGCATCATAAGTGACAGCAGAGTTGCTGCAGGAAACGCAACGAGAAGTGCTGTGAGCGGGATCCTGTTGAACGTGTACGCGGTGTACGGGATCATCCCGGCCTGCGCGGAAAGAACTACTGCGAGCGGTCCAATCGCGCTCCGTATAAAAGCAGGCGCATTGAATTTGTCAGCGGCGTCATTCAGCCACGAGCTTATCGGGTTTTGTAAAAATGCGATCGAAAGCACTGCGAGGAACGACATCTGAAGCGACGCGCCGAAAAGCGCGCACGGTCTTGCGGTAAGTATCACGACTGCCGCCGCTCCGAGTGATGTCAACATGTCGCTTCGTCTGTTGAGTACCTTTCCAAACACTGTTACCAGAACCAGAAATATCGCGCGCCGTACCGACACACTCCATAGCGTTACCGTACCATACATCATAAGCAGCGCGCAGAAACACGCTGTTACCCATGGCTGCCCATTTTTCTTCCGTATTTTCAAATATAAAGCATACAGTATCCCGATATGCATGCCGCTGACCGCAAGTATATGTGACAGACCATTGTCGCGGAAAGAGTTCTCGACAGTTTCATCTAGTTCGCCTGTTACTCCGAACAGTATCCCGCGGATCAATCCGATGTCTCCTGACTGTGCGCCGGTTCTGCCGGAAGCACCTGATCCTAAAGAACTCAGAAACCGTTCTCTGAGTATCACAAGTTTTCGTTTTACTGTCAGATAAGATGCAGCGATCCCTCTAGGATCACTATATGACCCGATGTCTCCCGGCACGCATGAAGCTATGTGTGTTATCCCCTCTGACCTCAAATAGACAGCGTAATCGAAGCATCTTGGGTTACCCGCAGTTCCTGGTGCTTCCAGCTCTGTCCTTACGGTTATAAGACGACCGATCAGAGAGTAAAATTTTTCGTATTCGGGTTCCGATGTACTGCATGTGAGCAGAACATGCCTGGCTGCTTCCGGTATGCGCTGATCATCCGTGTGGACAATGCAGCGGATTCGGATTTTTGTTTTGTTCATATATGAATACCAGGATCCGGCGTTATCGCGGGCAGCTTCACTATCCGGTGTCTCGACTCTGACATCATAAACCAGCATCTCGTATTCCATCGTTTCACGTTCGTCGAGCGAAGTCCCGCGCGCGACTTGCATATCATCCACTGCTAACAAAGCCGCTCCCGCAGCAAAAGAAACAAGTATGGCACAAGTGAGCTTTGTTCCGGTGTTCAGAGCCTCGGGCTCGCGTTTCAATGAGAATAGAAACAGAAAAACCGCGGCAAAACCAAAGGCCGCGATTTGCACCCCCTCCCTTGCCGCGGCTATGCCGCAAATGAATGAAACTGAACAAACGAATAGTTTTCTACGGCGCAAGGCATCCTCCGTGAGTCGCCTTACCGCCCTTCCATAACTCCAGCATTATATACCATTTTTTTACATTTTGCAACCGGAAGCTGTTTCCTGGCAACGCCAGGCAGTTATGCTGTAACTGCATTCCCGGATTATAACAATCTATGGCATTTGGTATGAAATCCATCGACAAAGCCTTTGATGCGCAAAAAATACCGCCGGCGGGCGGGCTCCCGGTTAGGAGGGCCCCATCCCGCCGCGGCGTTCACTGGAAGTGCGTTGTTATGTTGAACCGCTTACTTAAGCCGGTTCATTTTTGACCGTTCTTATTTAACGGTCACCTTGAGCATCGCGTAAGCTCCGTTCGGGGAGATTACATAGATCGTGCATTTGCCCTTCTTGATACCCTTGATCTTGCCCTTCTTCGATACTGTTGCGATATCGGAATCGGATGTCGCGTAGCGGAGTTTGGTGACATGATCGTTGATCTTCTTCTTGTTGACAAACTTCACGAGCTTGGTGCCCTTTATCTTGGCCGTCTTGCCAACCTTGACCTTCATGCTCTTCTTCTTGAGCTTGACTGTCTTGACGTTCGTCAGTTTCTTATCCTGATTGTTCGTCAGGCAGTGGCCGAGGAACGATTCAGCGATGTAGACTTTCTGTCCATCGATCATCTTGAAGGCCTTGACATATCCCTTGTAGGACTTACCCTTCTTGAGACCCTTCTTGGTCCAAGAGAGCTTCTTGCCTGCCTTGACTGTCTTGATGAGTTCGCAGTCGTCCTTCGAAGTCTCAACATTGCACTTGGTCAGGTAGATCTCGAATCCATCGGCTATTGGTGACTTGGTCCAGCTGAACTTGATCGCTGTCTTACCGCTGGCTTCCATCTTGCAGATGA
>JAFOKI010000299.1 GCA_017419895.1 Eubacterium sp.
CCTTCAATAGCGAATCAGCAGATGTGTTTCAAAATGAGCCAGATGGTAATCGGGCAGGAACCATAAATAATACGACTGCAAAACCTCGACATGTGGAACAGACAGCGTTCGAAAATCAGAAACAGTCAAGAAAAGAAGATTATTCGTTATCAGAGACAAACAAATACATAGAAAAACTAGCTGACGGGCTAAGCATATTTGTAGTTTTTGCATTTATCGCAGGAGGCGCTTTGACCTTATTAGGTCTTTATAAGGTTATGGTTTACAAGGAATACGTAGGGGGCGATGCGTATAATTTGATTATACGTGCTATACATTTTGCTAGTTGCTTTATGCTAGCCGCGGCAGGCTATATTTCTGGTGCGGTAGCAATGGTTGGCCAAAAAATCATTTTGGCAAATATAAAGCCTGTTGCACAAGTAAAAGAAAAAGAAAAAGAATCTGTTAAGTATGATGAAGAGCTGCCAATGATTTAGTTAATGCATTCAATTAGTGACTTATTAAAAAACAGTTGATTTTGCAATTCTAATGCTATATAATAATCAGGCGCTGACACGTTCAGCGCCTGATTTCTTGTGCGATCGAGCCGGATTAAGGCGGCCGGTCCCAGAACTGAACGGGCAGGATGGAATACGTCCGGATAAGCCCGTCAGGCTGATGAGATCAAATGTATCAATTAGTTGTGCCGAACAATGTCCAGATCGCAATTAGACGATTAAGCAGTGACACCAGTAGGCAGAGCCGAAAAAGTTGCGAATGCCGACCATAGAGCCCCGCCTGTTACAGGAGCTTAGTAGAAGAACCGGCCCAAGCAACGGAGTAGGTGGAAAGGAACGGTAACATGAAATCGTACATCGCAAAACCTCAGGAGGTAGAGCGCAAGTGGTACGTGATCGACGCCGAGGGCAAAACACTCGGACGTGTCGCTTCACAGGCTGCAGTTCTTCTGAGAGGAAAGCACAAGCCGACATTCACACCGCATGTTGACTGCGGGGATAATGTCATCATCGTGAACGCTGAGAAGATCGCTGTCACAGGAAAGAAAATGACAGACAAGATCTACGTCACGTATTCCGGATTCCCCGGCGGCAAGAAAGAGGTCATGCTCAAGGATATGCTCGCCAATAAGCCGGAAGAAGTTATGCGTCATGCGATCAAGGGAATGCTCCCTGATGGCAAACTCGGACGTCAGATGTTCAAGAAACTGCACGTTTATGCTGGGCCTGAGCACAAGCATGAGGCTCAGAAACCGGAACCGTTTGAAATCTAATAGGGAGGAAAAGAAATGGCTGCTAAGACACAGTACCTCGGCACAGGCCGCAGAAAATCTTCCGTCGCCAGAGTAAGACTTCTCCCCGGCACCGGAAATGTTACAGTTAACAAGAAGACGCTCGATGAATATTTCCCGACAGACCTTCTGAGACAGGAAGCAGTAAGACCTTTCGCAGTAGCAGGATGTGAAGGAAAATTCGATGTCATCGCGACGATCAACGGCGGCGGCATCTCCGGTCAGGCCGGAGCTCTCCGTCACGGTATCTCCAGAGCCCTCGCGGCAGCTGACGCGGAAGCTTATCGTGCTCCGCTGAAGGCGGCAGGATTCCTCAAGAGAGACCCGAGAATGAAAGAACGTAAAAAATACGGACTCAAGAAAGCCCGTAAGGCGTCCCAGTTCTCAAAGCGTTAGAGATTTATCTCCGCGATCTACCGAAAGTTTTCGGACAATCGCAAATCTCGCAAACGCAGACAAAACAATGCAAAAAACCCCGGAACCAGTATGGCTTCCGGGGTTTTTTCGTTTCAGACAAAACTTTGTTGTCATAATGTTATATAAACAAGTTTACCTGAAACTTAATATAAGCGTATGATAGAGATAGAATAATCTTGTGAGGGATACATATGAACGAACAAGCTGCAAATACAAAAATGGTGAGCAAGCTTCTGTTCCGGCTTCTGCCGGTGCAGGTACTGCTTGCCGCGGTCGGCTCGGTGAACGGCATCGTTTCGAGTTTCTTCGCCACCAATTATGTAGGCATCGAAGCGATGAGCGCGGTGGGTCTGTTCGCTCCGATAGGTATGCTTATATCCACGATAAGCACTATCCTGGTGGGCGGCTCAACCATAATGTGCGGAAAGTATATCGGTCGAAATGAGAAGGACGAAGTCCAGAACGTATTCTCGCTGAACCTGATACTGGCGTTTCTTGTATCGGTCGGTTTTATCGTGCTTTTTCTGATATTGGGAATGTTTGACCTTACCGGCTTTCTGACAAGCGATCCGGAAGTCAGGCCTATCTTCAATCGTTATCTCATGGGTCAGGCTATCGGCGTGATTCCGAGTATGGCCGGAGGCGCATTTGGCGCTTTCCTTTCGCTGGAAAACATGAAGCGGCGGAATCTGATCGCCAGCATCAGTTATATCGTCGCAAATATCCTTTTCAATTTCCTGTTTGTGAAAACGCTGCATATGGAGGCGCTGGGACTGGCGCTGGCTTCCGCGCTCGGCATGTGGGTATTCTTCGGCGTACAGGCCGAGGCGTTCATAACAGGAAAGACGCATTTCAGCATCAAGCCGAACAAACTCCGCTGGGGAGACTGCGGCGAAATGTTCCGTATCGGATTCCCCGGCGCGGCCAGCTACCTGTATCAGACCGGCCGCGGCATACTCGTAAACAAGCTGCTTGAGATTTTTGTTGGGAGCGTAGGGATCTCAGCATTCGCCGCAGCAAACAACCTGCTGACACTGGTGTGGGCGCTTCCCGGCGGGATGCTGGCGGTGTCGCGCCTCGTTATAAGTGTCAGCGTCGGAGAAGAAGACCGCCAGACACTGGCAGACGTGATGCGTATGATGTTCAAGCGGTTCCTGCCTTTGCAGGGGTTGGTGTCGCTTGCGATTATCGTATGCGCCGTGCCGCTTACTTATATTTTTTACAAAGATCCGGCGGAGAGCGTTTTCACGATGACAACCTGGGGTTTCAGGATCCTGCCGCTCTGCATGCCGCTCAGCATAATCTGCATGCATTTCACATGCTATGGGCAGGCATCCGGCAAGCATGGACTTGTACATATTCTTGCGGCTCTTGACGGTATAATCTGCGTTGTGGGCTTTACGGCTCTATTGATATCATTCATCGGTATGAACAGTGTATATATCGCAAATGTGCTCAATGGAGTGGTGACAACGTTAGTGATTTTTGGCTATGCCCGGTTAAAAAACAAGCGATGGCCGCGGAACATGGAAGATCTTCTGGTCATTCCGGAGGACTTTGGCGTGAGTGAGGATGAGCGGATGGATCTTTCCGTACAAAGCATGGAAGACGTAGTCACGGTCGCGAACCGCATCCAGGCTTTCTGTCTTGACAGGGGAGTTTCCGCGCGAAACGCGTATCTCGCGGCGCTTTGCATGGAAGAGATGGCTGGAAACGTGGTGGATCACGGCTTTGCGGCTGACAACAAAAAGCACACGGTGGATCTCCGCGTGGTGCACAAGGGCTCCGATATGATCCTTCGTATAAAAGACGATTGTGAACCATTCGACCCCGGCGAGCGGCAGGCGATGGCCGAGTCGGACGACCCGATGAAGAATATCGGGATAAAAATGGTCTTCAAAATGGCCACGGACGTTCAGTATCAGTACATTCTGGGACTGAACGTGCTTACGATACGTATCGCGGAATAGACAGACTTCTGCCGGAAACGGTGGAAACCAAACGGGGCTGCCCAGGCAGCCCCGTTTGTAATATCATTATCATCAACAATCATATCTATCAAAGCACGGAAGCCGGGTAACCGGCGATCAAATCGTGACAAGTACCTCGCATACAGGTGCGTCCGTCAGCGGGACGGTGTTTCCTTCGACAGGCTTACCATCGACCAGCATGCCTTTTTTGTCACCGCGGCGGACAGTTATCTCATAACGCGTCCCGCGGAAGAGGCGGCTGATTTTACAGCCGTCAATTTTATCGGGCAGGCACGGATCCACAACCAATCCATCGTAATCAGGCCTTATGCCCAGGATGCCCTGGCTGACGGCTGCGAATGACCATGCCGCGGTGCCTGTGAGCCATGAGTTTTTTGCCTCGCCGTAAGTTGGGGCGGCGCGCCCGGCAATGGTCTGGCTGTAGCAGTAAGGCTCGGTGCGATGGATCTCACTTTTATCTTCTATGTATGCAGGCGCGTTTCTGGTGTAGAGATCGAATGCGCCTTCTGCGTCTTTGATAGTACAGTACGCCAGAGTGATCCACGGATTGTTGTGGCAGAACACGGAGCCGTTTTCTTTGTATCCCGGAGGATAGGAAGAAATCTCGCCCAGATAGTCGTAGTACTTTGAATAGCATGGACTGAGCACTTCAATTCCGTAAGCATTGCCGAGGTGCTCCTCTGTGGAACGCAGCGCCTTGCGGCCGTATTCCACCCCGCCGATCCCCGCCATAACGCAGAAGCCCTGAGGTTCTATGTAGATTTTGCCTTCTTCGTTCAGCTTGCTTCCGATAGGCCGCTCGAACGCGTCATACGCGCGGCGGAACCATTCGCCGTCCCATCCATAGGTGAGAACAGCTTCTTCCATTTCCTTCACTGAACGCAATATTTCAGCAGCTTCTTCCACAAGACCGATCTTATTCAGCAAAGCCGAGTATTCGTTTCCGTACTTGACATACATTCCGGCGATAAATACACTTTCGGCTTTTCCACTGTCAAAGTTGGAGCAGGTCTGGAAGCTTTCGCCTGACACTTTGCTGAAGCAGTTGAGGTTCAGGCAGTCATTCCAGTCCGCACGTCCGATCAACGGAAGCCCGTGTGGGCCTTTGTGCGCAGTCGTAAATCCGATGCTGCGGCGCAAATGCTCGAGCAGCGGGACTTCCGTGCCGGGTTCGTTGTTGAAAGGAGTTGGTTCGTCAAGTATTGTAAAGTCGCCTGTCTCGCGTATATACGCGCAGGTGCAGGCGATGAGCCAGAGCGGATCGTCGTTAAAGCCGGATCCGATACCGGCGTTTCCGCGCTTGGTGAGCGGCTGGTACTGGTGATAGGTGCTGCCGTCCGGGAACTGTATCGAGGCGATGTCGAGTATCCTCTCGCGTGCGCGTTCGGGTATCATATGCACAAAGCCGAGGAGATCCTGACAGCTGTCGCGGAATCCTATGCCGCGGCCGGTGCCGCTCTCATAATATGAAGCGCTTCTGCTCAAATTGAAAGTGATCATGCACTGATACTGGTTCCAGATGTTTACCATGCGGTCCAGTTTTTCTTCGCTGCTGCTGACAGTGAAGCGCGATAGCAGAGCGGCCCAGTATTCGCGAAGTTCTTCCAGCGCGGCGTCGAACTGCTCTTCCGTATCGAATGCCGCAAGCATGCGGTGAGCTTTTTCCTTATTTATTACATCAAGCGCGCTGAATTTCTCTTCCGGCGCGTTTTCGACATAGCCGAGACGGAAGAGGAGAGTGCGAGATTCGCCGGGAGCCAGCGTAAGATCGATGCGGAGGACGGCAACAGGCGCCCAACCAGAGGCTATGCTGCCGAAGGAGGTACGATTCTCCACAGCGATGGGATCTTTCCACCCGCGGAACTGCCCAAGGAAGGCATCGCGGTCAGTGTCGAATCCCGCAGCGTTAGCATTGACTGAATAGAATGCGTAATGGTCGCGGCGTTCACGGTATTCTGTTTTATGATAGACGGTTCCGCCTTCGACCTCGACTTCGCCGATATTCCAGTTGCGCTGGAAATTGGTCGTATCATCCACGGCGTTCCACAGGCACCATTCGACTCCGCCGTAAATTGACAGATCCCTGGTTTCACCGGTTTCGTTTGTGATTACGAGTTTCTGGACCTCCATATCATAATGTAAGGGCACGGCCGCGGTCAGTACCGCGCTAATGCCGTTCTTAGTTCCTTCAAATACAGAGTAACCGAGACCGTGCCTGCAGAGGTAATGATCCAGAGAAGTGTTTGCAGGACGGAACGCGGGACTCCATACCGCGTTACCGTCACAGATATAGAAGACGCGGCCGCCGTCGTCGGCAGGCACGTTGTTGTAGCGAAAACGTGTGATCCTGCGGAGCATGGCGTCCTTATAGAAGCTGTAGCCGCCGCAGGTGTTGCTGATCAATGAGAAGAAACCGTCATTTCCCAGATAATTGATCCAGGGAAGCGGAGTGTCCGGCCTGGTTATTACATATTCTTTTTTAATATCGTCAAAATAGCCGTATTTCATGGTGAATGTCCTCAATATGTGTATAGAAAAGCCGTTTCTGCAATCAGTTTACCAACTTAATCGATTAAGTAACATTATAATCAGAGCTCCGGAAAAACGCAAGTGTTTATTGAAAAAAACTTAAAAACATGTATCCGGAGCAGTTTTGGGGTAAAAAAAGGACGAAAAAAGACAAAAAATAGATCAAAAAGGGTATTGACTGCATTTTTGTGTAGCGCTATAATGACCTCAGCGAAAACGATTAAGTAACGGCAGCGGCTGAAAAGGAGCCTTAAATATATGGTAACGATCACGGACATATCAAAAGCGTGCGGTGTATCTCGCGCTACAGTAAGCAAAGCTTTGAACGGTGCTTCCGATGTGTCCGCCGAGACTACCAGGAAAATAAAGGAAACAGCCGCGGCTCTGGGATATCTCCCGAATGCGGCAGCCAGATCGCTCAAGATCGGACGCAGCTATAATATCGGAGTGCTCTTCTCGGACGCAACAGGCGGGGGCATCTCGCACGAATACTTCTCCCGGATACTGGAGAGCGTAAAGGCGGAGGCTGAGAGAGAAGGCTATGACATCACATTTATAGCGAAAGACTTCGGGAAACAGTCAATGGACTATTACGAACATGCCAAGTACCGCAGCTGCGACGGAGTGGTGATCGCCTCGGCGGATTTCATGGATCCATCGGTCATCAGGCTGGCTACGAGTGATATACCGACAGTGACACTCGACTACAGCTTTGACAGCAGAAGCTCGATCCTGTCGGACAACGTCCGCGGTATGGACACGCTGGTCCGCTTTGTTCATTCAAAAGGACACCGCAGGATCGCATTCATACACGGAGAGATGACATCGGTTACGCAGAAACGACTGGCAAGCTTCCGCAAAACCTGCGCGGAACTCGGGATAGACGTACCGCCTGAATATATCAGACCCGCGATATACCACGATCCCCGCTCGAGCGGACTCGCGACCAGAGCTCTTCTGGAACTCGAGGAAATCCCGACATGTATTTTCTTCCCGGACGATCTTTCCTACCTGGGAGGAATGAGCGAGCTCGAACGTCACGGAATGGTCATTCCGAAAGACATGAGTGTCGTGGGATACGATGGAATCCCGCTTTCGCAGGTGTTAAGACCCCGCCTCTCGACATACCGCCAGGGCGCCGAGCAGATGGGAACGGAAGCGGCGAGGATCCTGATCGAGCAAATAGAAGCTCCGGAAGTCTGGATCCCGCAGCAGATCACGGTAGAGGGAAGTCTTCTCGAGGGAGACACAGTAGCTGACATCGGATAGAACGCAAGCAAGCGTTTCTATA